>CAYLKK010000138.1:0-1554 GCA_964384495.1 uncultured Alphaproteobacteria bacterium | reverse complement strand
AATAATAGCACATCAAAAACGATCGCTAACCTTGGTCTTAAATCCGGGGCTCAGTTTATTAACCTCTCGCTGCCACAATGCTTACAAGCCTTCATTAATCATAACTCCAAATATTTACCATATCATTGCGCACAATGACTTAATTCGCAATCCCCATTGAGAAACTACGATAAATCCTCATTGTTAATTATTACTTATTTCATAAACTCTCATTTCATCTAAAACGCCTACAAATCTCAATTCCCCTGACGCATAATAATCATCTCCGCATTTCATATCATCTATACTGTAAGATTTATATATATCTTCATACTTTTGTACCGAAATTTTCGTACGACTTTCAATATTTTCTTCGAACAAGCTTAAATTAAGGAAATCTCTATAAGTGCTTTGAATTCTTACAGAAAAAAACTCAGAAACACTACCAGAGCCATAACTGTACAAACCAATATTTTTACAAGATAACTCTTCATCAGTATTTGCAAGCGATGAAATTAAGCTAATATATAATGATGCGGTGTAGCTATTTCCTATAAGACGATTGTATTTGATAGAATTCTCATTAAAATTATCCGCGTTTCCATACAATGCAATATGTCCCTTTTGCGCCATCTTACAAAATGGAGTATGAAAACACACGTAATCCAATTCTATCTCATTAATTGCTTGAAAATTTTCATAAGACTTTTTCAAAAAGCTAAGATACTTTTTAGCAGATAGAGTCCCGTTTACAATAGCCTCTTTTCTACCTACAGGTCTCCAAAAATCCATAGTCTCATCTGCATAAATTCCTGTTTTTGGATTTATTACTGCGATTTCTGGATTCTCAGAAACTATTAAAGCAACAGCGCCACAACCCTGCGTAGCCTCACCTGGCGTATATAAGCCATAACGAGCGACATCAGACATTACTACAAGGGCCTGTTTCCCTGGATTAGCACGAACGAAATCATAAGCGACAAATAAAGCTGCTGTCCCTGCATAACACGCCTGCTTTATATCGAACAACTTACAAGTATTTTTTAAATTTAAAAATTTATGTATATATACAGCACAAGACTTAGACTCATCTATGCCAGACTCTGTGGCAAAAATCAAAAGATCGACTTTTTCCACATCATATGAATCCATTATATTTTTAGCTGCAGAAAAACCTAACGTTATCGCATCTTCACATGGAGGTGGAACAGACATTCTATCTTGCATTAACCCATCATAATATTTTGATACAGACTGATTACGAGCAAAAGCGAAATCACGCATATCTATAAAATATTTAGAAGTACTAAAACTTATCCTATTAATACCTATATTTTGCATTTTTATTTCTTTCAATACTCAAATGTGACTTAATTAATTCACCATTATTTGTTAAAGCTGCCATCAGAGATAATTCCCCGCACAAAACTGTCGCACCTATTATTGCAGATAAACGCTTAGACCCGCCATCATTTATACACCCCATCATTTCTAAGTTTTTTCTAGCAAATTCAATATGCTTTCCATTCCCGATAGTTCCAACGATTATATTCGGCAAATACACTGAAAAATATA
>CAYLKK010000137.1:0-1648 GCA_964384495.1 uncultured Alphaproteobacteria bacterium | reverse complement strand
AAAAGATGGCTTTTATAAAAATGTCATTTTATACAGGACAATATCATTAATAGCGAGAAGTGTAGCTTCGATAAAGTGGAATGTATATGAAGATGATGTTTTATTAGAAAACTCTGAAATCAAAAATTTTATTTGCATGCCTAATGGGAAGCAAGATAGATATAATGTAGTTGAAAGTGCAATAAGTTACCTGCTATTGTGTGGAAATGTATATTTGTATATGTCTAAAAATCCATTAGAAATGCAAATTTTACGTCCAGATAGAGTTGAAATAGTTCCTACAAGAGATAACACTGAAATAAGCCATTACGAATATTGTGTAAATAATTCAAAATTTAAGATTGCAGACACTGGGAGAGTTATTCACATAAAATTTTTCAATCCTATTGATGATTGGTATGGCTTTAGTCCTGTATATGCCTGTGCTTATTCTGTAGATCAGCATAATGCAGTATCTAAGCATAATATATCAGTACTGAATAAAGGAGGGAGGCCAAGTGGGTGTTTAATTCACTCTAATGAAAATGGACCGCTCACAGAATCTCAAGTTGAGAAGCTTAGAGACGATGTCGATACTGTTTATTCAGGTACAGATAATGCTGGAAAAATCTTACTTTTAGATGGTGAATTTAAATGGCAGGATTTTGGAGATTATTCGAAGGATTTTGATTTCAATAAAGGTAAGGAAATTAGTGCGAGAGAAATTGCTCAAGCGTTTGGTGTCCCTCCTATGCTTGTCGGAGTAACTGGAGATTCGACATTTGCAAATTATAAGGAGGCTCGTTTCCATTTTTGGGAGGATACAGTAATTCCTTTGGCCGAGTATTTTGTTGCAGAATTGAATGTTTGGCTTAATAAAAACATCCAAAGTAACATCACAATAAAGCTTGATTTGGACGATATTTCTGCATTAGTTGTAAAGAGAGATAAAGTTTGGAATAGAGTTTCAAATTGTAATTTCCTAACAATTAACGAAAAAAGAAGAATTCTTGGATATCCAGAATTAAATTCTGAAGAATTAAGCGAATTTTCTAGATAGTTTTTCTCATATTTAGTCTTATTTTAAATGCGCTTTTCATAGCGCAATGGAGGTTTTATGAAATTTTTGGCACCTACTTTTTATATAAAGTCTACATCTGATGAAGGGCATATAGAGGGATATGCTAGTGTCTTTAATGTCGTTGATGAACAAGGTGATAATGTTATTCCTGGAGCTTTTAAAAAGTCCATCGAAAAATTTAAATCTACGAATAAAATGCCGAAAATGCTCTGGCAACATGATACAAAAAAACCTATAGGAGTTTGGGAGGAAATTGAAGAAACTGAACATGGGTTGTTTGTAAAAGGACGAATTTTGCTAGATTTAAAATATGGTAGAGAGGCATGGTCTTTGCTAAAAAATAAAGCAATTGATGGTTTATCTATTGGATATAAAACCACGAAAAGATCTAGAGGAAAAAATGGCAATTTGCTAAATGACATCGATTTACTAGAAATTTCGATAGTTACTTTTCCTGCGTGTCCAGATGCATCAGTCGAAACTGTAAAAGCAGATTCTGAAATTCAACATTCTGAATGCAATGATGATACAAAAATTATTAATACAAGTTCAGAAGATACTAAATCTAGCAATGTGGAAAATAACCAA
>CAYLKK010000136.1:0-1648 GCA_964384495.1 uncultured Alphaproteobacteria bacterium | reverse complement strand
TAACTAAAGCTGTCGATAAAGTTAAAGATGTTGCAAGTGGCTTGGTAAATGCCTCGGATTTCAGCAATATGCCTGATCCAATTATTGGCGCAGACTCTGATCCTCAGTCGATGGTGGCTTTGGGCAAAGGCGTTATGAAGGTAGCAGAATTCGCAGGAGAACTCTTCGGGACAGTCATAGAACCAGCAGCGAAATTCACAGGAAACACGGTAAGACGGGCGGCTAGAGACGATTTGGGAATTCCACAAGCAATAGCCCAAGACATGGGCGATATAACCCACATAGTCGCAGGAATACTAATCCCAGGTGGAGCAGGAAAAGTCTGGAAAATGGCAAGAAGCGCAAAAGCTGGGAGAGTAGTGAAGAGGAGTAGTATTGCTGATAAAGACATTAAAGGCTTTATGGGAAGACGTGGAGAAAAACAAACTGGACACGATTGGGCTATCAATAAAAACGGAATTGAGTTTAAAGCGCCATGGTATCAGAAGCAACAGCATGTCGATGAAGTAATTAATGGATATACATATTCAGGGCATGCAATAGATCGGTTACGAGATAGAGGAATCCCAGTTTCTGTGGTAGAAGATACTATAAAAAATGGAAAAATGTCTTTCGCTCGAGATAATGCTTTACGCTTTTATAATGAATCTGAAAATGTCGCAATTATTATGAATGCTACTACCAAGAAAATCATAACTATCGAATTTGTAAAATTGTAAGAAGTAGAACAATGAGAAAAGCAAACGAAGTAATATTAGAAATAATAGATGTTCTTCTGAAAGAGTGGAATCCTATTGCTGTATATAATGGAGACAACAGTGATGAATACGACATGTATGCATATTATATATATTCTTCATTCGTTCAAAATTCAGAGTTAGTTACAAAACAGTGGATATTCGATTTTTTGTATAACTTAGAATTAAATTATATAGGAATATCTAATAGTAAAGAAAAAGATGAGCATATTGCTGAAAAAGTGTATAAAATCCTTAAAAAAAATAAAATTGATTGCAAAACATTGAATAATTGCTCGCCGGAGGAGATAATAAGTGATAAGATAGAAACAGAACTTGAAGAGTATTTGCGATTGGGAGAGGAGGAATAGTGTTTTAAGCCGGCCGCGCCGCGCGAAAATTTCGCGGCCGGCTTGTGTTGGCATCGTATACATATTGCAGTGACAGTGCATATATATCCACGCACATTGTGTTGGCATTGTGTTGATATTGTATGCCCATTATAATGTTGATGAAATGTATCTGGAAAATGGTATAATTACTGGTGAGAATGCAGACGGAAAAATTGGGAAGTTGACGGTTGAGCATGTGAAGAATAGTGTTGAGAGTTGTTATAGTGCGCATAGTTTTAGTGTAAACCCAGGGGCTATGATGAGTTTTGGTATGACTCATGGTCTAATAAATGGAATGATGGCTACACCAGTTGCAAGAAAAGTTTCATCGAGTTCCGTCCATGAAGATTATTCGTGTGGATCGCCTGGCGCGGGGGGCGCATTTGCGCGCCAGGCGTTTGCTTCGCAGTCCGGCATATACATAAAAGAAAACCACGTTAAAATCGGCGAAAAAATCGAAATCAAACCAGAGCTTGAAAATCACGAACATTTAAAGGTACGAGATACAGCTTCTATAAG
>CAYLKK010000135.1:0-1790 GCA_964384495.1 uncultured Alphaproteobacteria bacterium | reverse complement strand
TTATATTCCCAAGGAATTGGTTTCCTAAACATTCTCCTTTGATTGCTCCTTTCACTAATCCTGCAATATCAACTATATCTAGTTGTGTAGGAATGATTTTTTCGCTTTTTGCTATTTTAGCTAAGCTGTTTAAACGTTCATCAGGGACGCCAACGCGTCCAACATTCGGCTCAATTGTACAGAAAGGATAATTCGCAGCTTCTGCTGCAGCCGTTTGCGTTAAAGCATTAAAAAGCGTAGATTTTCCAACGTTCGGAAGTCCAACAATTCCACAATTAAATCCCATGATGCACACCAGAAATAACTCAAATCAGGTTATATGATAATTCTTTAGAAGTCAAGGATGTGTATAAGTTTAATTATATTGAGACATCTTGTTAGCCTTATGATATTTATCAATATACATGAAATGGGGGTATTCTGTTCAATGCTACGTGAGTCTATGCCCATGATATTTTTCAGCATTTTCTGCAATTCGTATCGCATATTGCCTCTGGAATCAGATGATAATTTCGGATTTTCATAAAATTCTTCTTTAAGTATTCGATTCGTGCGATTAACTGTGCAGTTTGTTCCTGTAAAAATTGAGATTATAAAAAATAACTATATTCTGCTAATGTTTTAATATGATTCTTTTAACTATTCCATATAAAAAAACGCCGTAAAATACGGCATTTTTTTGGGATAAAATAAACTAAAAGACTAGTTTGTTTTTTCAGCCAAGCCGAGCGCTTCAAGCTTTCCATTTAGAGTGGTCTGGTTTTCTATCTTCTTCTTCGCCTCATCACTAAGCTCGTATGCGTTTAGGTGGTTTTCTTTAAATTTCTTTCTCATATATTCCAATGCCGTTTTTTTATCTATGGAGATGCGTTCTATTATAGCATCTGGAATCAGTTGGTTGTCTTTGACTGTTATTTCTGTATCCTCGTCTATCACGTCTTTAGTCTGAGTAACGCCGAATACTTGTGGATTCTCTACGTTTTCTAGCCCATAAATGAATAAAGCGAACTCATCTTCTTCGATTCCTACTTCTTTATTTGTTTTATTTTGGTATAATTTTGCTATCCTGCCTTGTGCAGCCGCCACAAGCATAATAATTTCGTCGTCCGCAAGATCTACACTGTTTTTTAATACATACGCAGCCGCTTGCTGTTGTGCCTCATCTGTGGATCCGCCTAACAGTTTGACTCCTTGTCGTATATTATATTCGGGAATTATGCTATCGATATTAACATTTAGTACATTTTGTTCATTGTCGCCCTGATGTTCCATATCCCCAGTTTCTTCGTCTCTCCGCTCTTCTTCTTGCTTAACCTCAGCTAAGTTAGCTCGGACATTAAATTCTTTGTTAATTTCATTCTGAAATTCAATGTCTTCTTTTTGTCCATTGTCGCCCTGATGTTCCATATCCCCAGTTTCTTCGCCTCTCTGCTCTTCTTCTTGCTTAACCTCAGGTAAGTTAGCTCGGACATTAAATTCTTTGTTAATTTTATTCCGAAATCCAATGTCTTCTTTATATTTACTGTTAAGATCAACTAAATCCTTACTTAATATGTTATCGGCTTTGCTAAATTGTTGTTTAAAAGACTCTTTTACCGAGAATTCTCTGCTTAGAGCACTAAAATCACAAACCTGCTTAATAGTACGCACATTCGCGCGTTGTAACGATTTATGAATCGATAAAAGATCAATCTTTTTTTTATTCATCGCCTCACACTCAGCTATGTTAATGCCACCAAATAACACACACAAACAACTTAAATTTAATAATATATTTTTTTTCATAAAAT
>CAYLKK010000134.1:0-1814 GCA_964384495.1 uncultured Alphaproteobacteria bacterium | reverse complement strand
TTGTAAACTTAGATATAATGCCATTTATAAATTTTGGAGATTCTTTTAAAATTTCGATTGTAATGTTTGTGCCAATTGCTTTTTCTGGAGATAAAGAGTTGTCTAATGAAAAAAAATTTATATTAAATGTATATAGTGTAGATATTTCTTCAATGCCAGAAAAAGAACATACTATTAATTTATCACCAAAAACAGATGTAGTTTTACAGTTGTTATCTGTTTTTCCAGCTAAAGTAAAATACTTGCTAATATTCCATAAATTGTCATCCGAAAACCTATCTACTCTAAGCATAAATTTTAGCCCTAATATACATAAGACATACCTACCCAAATGGCATTAGACTTTCGATTTTTCTTTTCAAAATCTGAAAGTTTTTTCGGCATTGCATCTTCATTTTTTATTGAACGATTATCGCTGTCTAAATAATTGTACATTTTTTTTGCATGTCGTTCACCATGAAGAGATCTAGTAGAATATGATCCTATTCCTGCGCTAAGTTTTAGTCGTTTTGTAACAAAGGCTGAAGCTGAACACTCAATATTAATTCCTGAGCATCCAAAATAAATCATTCCAGCTATCTCTGGCTTAAACTTGCCGTTAAACCTAGCAACTGCGCCGACAGAAAATTCACTTTTTGCGTTTCCGTATGTCACATGCTCAAATCCGATTTTTAGTATTATATTTTTATTTAACCTATACCCACCTACAAGTTTATAGCTGACACCGTAAGATGTAATATATGAATATAAATCTGGAGATTTTATATTTCTTATAAAAGATTTTTCGTCATCTTCATATTGTTTTATAAAATAATCAGCTACCGAGGATATAAGCATTCCACCAAATAGTGATATGCTATAAGCTGTTTTTATATCTGACTTTTTTACATCAATGCCAAGATGCTTATAGTTTTCCTCTATATAATGTGCATCAGAACTTTTATCTGTCGATGCAGAATATATCATCGGACTAGCCTTACAGTATAGATACGCAGCTTTAGATAAATATCCATCACTCAAATCACCATTATGCAAAGCGTCAAATATTCTTTCTGCCATGTACATTTCGTTGTTCATACCTGCTGCACTAATTATTAAATCCTCATACTTTGATAAAGGAGGATTGCTAGAAAATGCAGTTGATCCACTACGACAAAAATGAGTTATATTTTTAAAATAGTATGGCCAGAAATTTTCTCGATTTTTTTTAAGGTCAGCTTTTTCTTTTTCTGTGACAAAATCATATTTCATATTAAAAGCATGACACCTTAATCCGTGTCCTAATTCATGGTGAGATAAGCCAAATATATAGTATAAGTAACCAAATCCGAGTCCTGTAACAACCTGCCATACATTATGTTCAGGTCCAATTTTATCTATAGCATAATTCCCTAAATTTATTAACTCTATTCCAAAATTACCTATTTGTTGATTTGTATGTTGAGATGGTAAATATCCAGAAAAAAACGATATTAAATTTTTCTTTTGGAATGGATCAGGCTCATAATCTTCGCCAATTAATTCATCTGGAACAAAAGAATGGTACTCACAAGATCCATCGGAATATAGCAAAGATTCATCACATCCGGCTTCAAATGCATCATATCCGTAAGATTGAGTACACAAAACAATTAAAATATATATGAATGACTTAAGACACCTAAGTTCCATCAATTTTCTCCCACGACAATATGGACATAGTATTTAATTTTCTATTAACTACAGTTAAAAAACAGTTAACACCAATACATGAAGAAATTTAATAATTTTTATTTTTATTTAATTTATCTTTGAAATAATTGTTTTATAGATTG
>CAYLKK010000133.1:0-1836 GCA_964384495.1 uncultured Alphaproteobacteria bacterium | reverse complement strand
AACTCGCGAGAGAAGAAGGTCGAGAAGAAGGGAGGGAAGAAGGAATAGCTCAAGGGCTAGAAAAAGGCCGAGAAGAAGGCAGAGAAGAAGGAGCAAAAGAAGAAAAAATTACTATGGCTAAGAAAATGCTAATTAAATTATATTCAATTGAAGATATTGTGGATATGACAGGCCTATCTAAAGAAGAGATAGAGAAAATAAAATGAGCACAGACGACGAAGCAAGGCAGGTGTACCAGGCAAGAAGAGAAGCGGAAGAGGCAAAATATAGCGAACTTAATGTGAAAACTGAACTCGCGAGAGAAGAAGGTCGAGAAGAAAAAACAGATAAACTGAAAGTAGTTCAAAATCTAAAAAGATAGATTTTTATACTATAGCTTTTTTCCATTTACCAATTTTATATCTGTAAAAAAGAACAATTGCTGTAAGCGCTGAACACAATGCAGAACATGAATTGATTTCCTTCATTGAGCTTAGTGTATCATGGTAATACATGTATACAGTTGGTAACACAACTATTACCCATAATAATGCTGTATTTGCTACAGCAGGATATAGTGTGTCACCTCCAGATGTCAAAATACCAGAAATAATCCACGCTATAACATCAGCTAAAATTACAAAATACAAAGCATAAAATATAAAAAACAATTCGTCTCTCAGATGAGATACATCTCCATTTAATTTGCTAAGTAAAAAAAATAGCGCATCTTGGCAAAAAATAAGAGGAATAGCTATTACTATAGAAAACACAAAATTTATATTCATAAAAGTTTTAAATATTTCGTGAACTTCATTGATTCTATTTTCTCCTATTAAGTTCGCTGATATTACTGCTGCGCCTTTATTAAGACACTCTGTATAGCATGAAAGCATTAAGTAGAAAGTTATCGTTATAGACTCCAATGTAGCCAAATCATCAGACACATGACCTACAAGCAAAAATACCAAAAACCAAGCGCCAAGATTTAAAGCTCTATCAAAAGCTAGAGGCGTCCCGATTTTTAAGCAACTTGAAAATATATCAAAATTTATACTGTAATTATGCGTTTCAAAATGCACATTATTTTTTGGCATTAAAAAAACTACAAATAAAAATATTACTCCAATCACATTTGCAACTATAGTCGCTATTCCAGCACCTACAGCTCCCATAGGCTGAATATATCCATCTATACCAAAAACTAGGATTATGTCCAATATTAAATTTATGATATTTTCAGCTACAACAGTTAATGTGACAAGCACAGTTTTTTTTCGCCCAATGAAAAAAGATGAAATAGCAGCAAAAAGTGGTGGGATAAAACCAAACGCTGTCAACATTTGCATATATAACATTCCATCTTCTATGTAGATTTCTGGCAAGAAACAGTATTTTTCTACGATAATGCTTATAAAAGCTAATATTGGAATTGTAAAAAGAGAGAAATATATCATTTGCCAAACAGCTATTGGTGTTTTTTTGAATTGATATTCACCGTTAAACTGGCCAACAAAAACAGCAGAAATTGACGTTATAGAACACAGAAAAAAAGATATTACAGCAATGTAACTACCAACAAGGGATACAGCATTCATAGCTTTTAATGAATACATCCCTAAAACTATCCGATCGATAGACATCATCAATGTTACAGCTACAGATGAAAAGAACAACGGAACGATTATTTTTGCTATATCTTTTAAATTATAACGATTTACGTAACAACTATCGGATTCAGACATACAACACCTGCATTATAGCAATATTATAACATTAAACTAATGTTATAATAAATGACGATTAAAGACAACGATCAGCGGTAGCAATTTTAGATTTATACTTGCCGTTGTACTT
>CAYLKK010000132.1:0-1884 GCA_964384495.1 uncultured Alphaproteobacteria bacterium | reverse complement strand
CAAAAAAGCTTGAAGAAGCTACTGTCGATAGCAATATTCCAAACTTAAAAGTTGTACCGTCTACGATCGATTTATCTGCAGCAGAAATAGAATTGGTATATCAAGACAGACGTGAATCAAAACTAAAATTTGCATTGCAAAATGCAGATAGTGAATATATTTTTTTAGATTGTCCACCTGGATTCGGACTAATTACGTTAAATGCATTAAATGCTGCTAATAAAATTATAATTCCACTCCAATGTGAGTTTTATGCATTAGAAGGATTAGCGCAGTTATTTCAAACAATAAAAGGTGTAAGGAACTCTATCAATAAAAATCTCAAGATATCTGGCATAGTACTTACAATGTTTGATGCTAGAAATAAATTAAGTTCTAAGGTGTCATTTGATGTAAGGTCTCACTTCGGCCCTTTAGTTTTTCAAACTGTAATTCCGAAAAATGTTAAAATAAGTGAGGCTCCTTCTTATGGAAAACCAGTTTTGACATATGACTTCAGATGCACAGGGACAGTTGCATATGTGGAATTAGCAAAAGAATTTATTAAGAGAGAGAACCGTACATTAAAAACTCAGTAGCTGAGCATAATTATGCTGTACGGTTTGCTACTTGTTACTAACTAACAGTGGATTGTCGATGTATACATATATTGTCTTCTTGCGCGCTGTGACCGACCGGCATGTATATTACACTGCTAGAAAAAACACTGTCCTTAAATTTATATAAGTGACTATATACTGCGTCTTCATTAGTTGTAGCAGTACTGAAAACGCGATGATTGCTATCGATGGAAAGTTTACAGCTAGTTGATCCTCTCATTTCATTTATCAATAAACTAGTTTGATTTTCTGGAAAAGTGAAAAATGTTATTATATCATTGCGATTAAAATTATTAGTTATTGTATCATTACTATTTATTAGGGGCACATCTTTTGTATCATATCCAATCTTTGAAAAGCTCACACCATAGTAATTGTATTTTGTATAATCCTTATCGATAAGTTTTTCAGTAACAGTACATTTAGCTCTATCAGAAAGCTCCTTGACATATGTAGATACACTTAGTAGATCGCCACTAACTAAAGTGTACCGAGTTGTCGCTGAGTCTACATTGAATACACAAAAGTTTTTTCCAGAGATATACAAATCACACGCAAGTAGACAAACGCTTTGATCGAAAGTGGAGTTGTCTTCGATGATTTCTAGTGATTTGTGATTCGAGCTATTATTACTTGGAGTAATAGAAATGCTGCAGCGTTCACTATCAATAAATTTCTCTGTATCCCCTTTTACAAAACCACGTTGCTGCGTTTTTAAAGCTAAAAACAATTTATCACAACATGGTATATCACATTTTTTGTTAGCGAGAAGTAAGCAGAATGGTTCATTGTGACCTTTTATATGCAACATTTTTAATACTGGTCCTTTACATAGATCTACATGGATAGAAGAGTGCCAAACTCCTTTATCTTCAATCGAAAAGTTTACCCAATTTGAATCACGACACGTTTCCATTTTATGTTGATCTAATGGTAGCTTGTCATAATTCATAGAGAAGCAAGAAAAATGTAAAAATCCAATTACAAGTATAGAGAAAATTTTTAGCATGTTATATCACATATAAAACAATTTTGTAGAATATAGCATAAAATTTTAAAAAATTTGTAAATTTATAAGCTGCGCTCGAGTGTGCAGATTAAAAAAGTAAGTCGAACGTGACGAAAAGTAGTTATACTGAGCACAGGGTTTAAGATCAGTGCTAGCGAGCGTCTTTTGTGTGATATTGTTGAAAGCATTAGTATACTGAGCCCCGGATTTAAGACCAAGGTTGGGACTGCGAATCATATCGGTCTTGAATTAAATTTATAGATGAGGAGTAGGACA
>CAYLKK010000131.1:0-1901 GCA_964384495.1 uncultured Alphaproteobacteria bacterium | reverse complement strand
CATCATTCCAAAAAATTTGCTAGATACTTCTCTCTTTCGCAAGAGGTTTAATATACAGCGCCCTCACGTAACAAATATTTAAAGCCTTTTACAGCAATTGAATGTATACTCTACTTCCTATCGTATTTTTTTATAAATTCAGTTACGACTGGTGCTACCATATTTCTCCATTTACTACCTGAAAAAACACCATAATGTCCTACGCCTGGCTGTAAATAATGATGTTTACGATCTGCAGGAATATTTGTACACAATTCATGTGCGGCATACGTTTGCCCTGGAGCAGAAATATCATCATTTTCCCCTTCTAATGTAAGAAGTGCGCAATTCTTGATAGCCTTAAGATTAATAATTTCTCCTTTATATGTCATAATTCCTCGAGGTAACTCATATCTTTGGAATATTTTATCGATCGTTTCTATAAAATAAACCTCATCCATATCCAAAACAGCAAGATATTCGTCATAAAACACTTGATGTTTCTTCATACCAGCAGTGTTACCCAATAAACAATCTTCAAGATATTGCATATGCGCAGCAAAATGCTTATGTGGGTTCATATTTATAAAAGCAGCAATTTGTATAAATCCAGGATATACACGTCTCCCAGCACCTACATGACCATCTGGAACAACGGTTATCAGTTGCTTAAACCAATCCAAAGATTTTGACTCAGCTAATCTGTTAACCATGGTCGGATTTTTTCTAGGGTCGATAGGACCTCCTACAGGAATTAACGATGCTGGAGAAAATTTACTTTGCATTTGCTCCATAACAGCACCTAAAGCCATAACTTGAACAGCAGGTTGACATATAGCTAAAACATGTGTATTTGGACCTATGACTTCCAAAAAATTGATCAAGTATGTCAAATAATCGTCTAAACTAAAAGAACCAGCAGATAGAGGTACATCTCTACAGCTTAACCAGTCTGTAATATACACATCATGATCAATAAGCATTCTTTGAACAGTATCTCTTTGT
Source organism: uncultured Alphaproteobacteria bacterium (assembly GCA_964384495.1). GTDB lineage: Bacteria > Pseudomonadota > Alphaproteobacteria > UBA3830 > CAYLKK01 > CAYLKK01. The sequence continues at coordinate 917 of CAYLKK010000131.1, read as the reverse complement.
AAAGTCGCAAAATGTCCAGAAACAGGAGAAATAATTAATACTTTTGGTTGATATTTTTTAAAGCCTTTTTTTGTAAAATGCAAAAGATTACAAAAAGGTAGTTTTTTTTCTATAGTTTCTAGAACTTCATACTTGTTGTTATTTATTTCTATAGAATTTATATTAAAGTTAGGCTTCTTAACATATCTTGTTGACCTTTCGTACATGTCAGACAATCCCTCAAGGAATTTGCCGAAAGACTTATCGTTTAAAAAAACATTTGCATCAATGCTTTTTGATAGCAAAGAACTAATCCTTCTAACAGGGGAATTCAACCATGAAAAAGCATCATAACATTCAAACAATTTATCACTTAACATTCTAATCTCTCCAATATGCTTATCAGTTATAAGAATTTTTTATGGTATCACCTCGATACTTAAAAAATCGTAAAAACAGAGTTTCAACGATATGGAGCAATCAGTATCAAAAATAAGCGAATTAGATCGTGTCGTCATAAGGCGACTCCACAGATGGCTAAGCATTTAATAGGATTCTTGCGAAAGTCAAAATCATGTATTTTTAGATACTGATTATCAGAACGACGGAAGTGCCTAAAATTACTTTCGCAAGATACCTAATGTGAACTGCATCAAGGAATTTCGATAAGTTCAACAGCTTTCGTACAGTCAGCTGTGACCCAGTTTGTAACAATGCATCTGACTGGCACACCACACGCATCCACGGCCAAATGTATTTTGGTGTTGAGCTCTTTTGAGCGTCCTACACCTTGATTCTCGCCTCTAGCTCCGCAAGCATGCATATGCACCTTTATATAACTAGCGTCTATCACTAAACCTCTTGCGAAAGAGAGAAGTATCTAGCAATTTTTTCTTTAATTTTGCCCAAAATCGTTCAATTGGGTTGAGATCTGGAGA
>CAYLKK010000130.1:0-1941 GCA_964384495.1 uncultured Alphaproteobacteria bacterium | reverse complement strand
ATTTTACTGCAAAAACATCCACTAAATAAATTACTTGAAAATAATGAGAGTGAATAATAACATATTTATGTTTTTACAGATGTAACAAAGTTAATAAACTCTAATATCAAATATATATGTTCATTTATACAATTCTGTAAATTATTTATTTACTTTTTCTTTAGAAATATATACAATCGCATTAAATATTTTGATGCATTCTGGAGTTATTTATGAACGCGTCTTCAAACGTAAAAAAGAAGGTATTCGGTGTTCCTACCGATGTAATTTCTGTCTCTCTCTTTGGTTTGTTTCTCGGAATTTCGACTACAATGGTGTATTCATACCTCGGTCTATTCATGACAAAGGAGTTGCATACGACAGAAGCTAATGTAGCAATTGTAGATGGTATTGTAGAATTTATCGCTTATGCCACAAGAATATTCGCTGGCGTAATTAGTGACGTCATGCGTGATAGAAAAGTTATATTATTAGTCGGTTGTTTTTTAACGCTACTTATGAAACCTGTGTTTGCTATGGCACAGTCCATATTCCACATATTGTTCGCTCAGTCGATTGAAAGGATTGGCAACGGATTACAAGCTTCCCCTAGAGATGCATTAATTGCAGATTTAAGTGGAGCAGGGGAACGCGGTAAATCTTTTGGTTTTTGTAAATCATTGAAGACAGTAGGCGGATTTACTGGGACTTTACTATCTATGTGGATTTTGAGTATTTCTGCAGAAAGTTTTAGATTGGCATTTGCATGTTCCGCAATCCCAGTTGTTTTCGCAATAATTTGTTTATTTAGAATAAAAGTAAAAAGAAAGGAAGAGAAGAAAACTGAAAAATCTAGCTTATATCTTGTGTTTAAAAAAGAATACATACGGTCTTTAAGTAAGGATTTTTGGAAGATAATAGCATTTTCGGCGTTATTTGAATTGTGTCATTTCTCAGAAGCGTTATTCCCAATTTATGCCAATCAATTTGTATCAGTATCTGGAGCCGCTTCAGTTAGTTTGTTTGTGAGTCTAGGGCAGGTGCCATGTGCGTTTATAATCGGTGCTTTAGCAGATAAGTATGGTACTAATAAATTAATTGCTGTATGTATAGCAATGATGATTTCTGCAAACATACTGTTTATGTCTGCAACGTCAATATATTTTATATTTGCAGGAGCTTTCCTTTGGGGAGGGCAAATGACAGCAATTCAAGGTGTATTCTTAGCAGCTATTTCTGAAAGAGTAGATAGCAATTTAAGAGGAACAGCAATAGGAATATATTATTGTGTAATCGGTGTTTCATTCTTATTTTCATCTGTATTAGCAGGAAATATTTGGACATATTTTGGATGTAAATATGCATTCTTATATAGCATAAGTATTTGTTTAATTTCATTCTTTACAAAAAGTTTCTTTCTCAAAAAAGGAAAATAATGCAACGGAATATATGTTCTATATATATTGGGTCTGATCATGCCGGTTATGTATTAAAAGAATCGATTTGTTCGTATCTTAGTGCGAATTATCAGCGGCTCAATATAGTTGATTGTGGAACATATTCAGATGATACTTGTGATTTCCCAGAAATAGCGAAAAAAACTGTTGATAGAGTGGGTGAAAACAAACAAAAATCTTTTGGAATATTGTGTTGTGGCAGTGGGACTGGCATGGCTATTGCCGCAAATCGTAAGAAAGGAATAAGAGCCGCAAATTGTTGGTGCGTAGACATTGCGAAGTTAGCAAGGGAACATAACGATGCAAATGTGCTTGTGTTAGCAGGAAGGTTTTTAAATAATGAACTAGCAATTGAAATTGTAGACGCGTTTTTAAATTCTGAGTTCAGCGGATTAGAGAAGTATTCTAAGAGAAATATTATGTTGGATGATATAAGTTAAGTGTTCATATTTAAGAATTTAATAGATCATTTTAAGAAGACTCTTGATGTAGATAATTTCAACTA
>CAYLKK010000129.1:0-1972 GCA_964384495.1 uncultured Alphaproteobacteria bacterium | reverse complement strand
TGCTAGCATGAAAAATCGTTTATGGCAATGACAGACTTTAAATCAGTACTACATATTGAGATTGATTCGCTTAAAAATGATAATTGCACGTTATAAGCAAAATGAAAATAGATCAGAGTATAATATCGGCTCAACTAAAAAATATCTTGCTCATTACTGAATTATCGCATTTTTAGTACAAAAACCTTATAAATAAGAACATCTTTAAAAAATGTTGTTTAACTCTTAGAAAATGTTAATTCGTTGTTAACCAAGCTTACATATACTATGCTTAAATATTAGAATTCGATTTAGAAATTATGAATATCTATGAATCATATAATAAACTTATGAATAATTTTTCATTAATGTCATTAAATCCTCAAATTGCGCTTATATCATTTTTGAAAATAAGTGCAGAAATGATGAAAAATCCAGATAAGATTAAAGAATCTCAGAAAGATCTAGTCAATAAGCTAATAGATCTATCAGAATATGCGACAAAAAAAATGCTTAATCAGGATACATCAAGTTTAAAAAAAGATGGAGATAAAAATTTCAAAGGAGATGAATGGGACGATTATTTCTACTTCGACATAGCTAAACAATACTATCTAACTATATCAGAATGGATGAAAGATACAATAAATAATGTAAACGTAATAGATCATGATTTAAAACTAAAATCTAACTTTTTTCTAAATAGTTTTCTAGACGCAATACACCCTAAAAATTTCCCGCTTTTAAACCCAGAAGTAATCAAAGAAACAATAAAAAACAATGGAGAAAATCTATATAAAGGCTTTGAAATGTTTCTTCAAGATTTACAAAACGGGATGATTACGACAAATGACAAATCATTTTACAAAATAGGAGAAAATATAGCCACGACTCCAGGAAAAGTAATATTTAAAAATTCTCTTATAGAATTAATCCAATATGAACCATCTACAGATAAAGTATTCTCAACACCGCTTTTATTTATACCGCCATGGATAAATAAATTTTATATTTTAGACTTATGTAAGGAAGAATCTTTTGTCCAGTGGCTTGTAGATAAAGGTTTTACAGTTTTCATGATATCATGGACCAACCCAGATAAAAGATATGCAGAGTTTGGGTTTGAAGATTACGCGATAGAAGGAGTAATAGAGTCAATAAACAAAATACACGAAGTCACAAAATCAGCTGTAATAAATACTATAGGATATTGTGTAGGAGGAACATTAATTACTTCTATTCTAGGCGCGCTATCAGATAAAAATTGCAGAATAAAACCAAAAGCAAAAATAAATTCAGCGACGCTTTTGACAACGCCACTGGACTTTTCTCGACCTGGAGAATTATCTATATTCATTGATGAGTTTTATCTTAAGCTAATAGGTAATGACTTAGAACGAGACGGCTTATTAAGTGGAAAGGTAATGTATAATACGTTTAATGCATTAAAAGCAAATGACATGATTTGGAGATACGTTGTAAACAGATATATGCTCGGAAATGCTCCTACGCCGCACAGTATTCTTTTCTGGAATGCTGATACTATGAATATAACTAAAAATATGCAGTTATTTTTGTCTAAATCGTTGTATAGAGATAATATTATAAAGGAGAAAAAATTCTCATTTCTAGGAGCAGACGTAGATTTAAAGAATGTAAATGTACCAATTTATATGGTATCTATGCTAAAAGATCACTTAGTACCATGGAAAACAACATACGATGGATTAAAACTATTTAAAAATGTTGTTAGATTCGTAGTAGGAGGATCTGGACATGTAGCTGGAGTCGTAAATCCGCCTTGTCGAAATAAATACTCATATTGGACAAATTCTAATACAAATAAATCTGCAGAAAATTGGTTCGATGAAGCGATAGAACATAAAGGATCATGGTGGAATGATTTATTAGAATGGTTAAAACCACTTTCCGGCACTTTAATACAAGCAAGAAAAATTAATTAAATATTAAAAATCTAACATCAGTTGTTAGA
>CAYLKK010000128.1:0-2025 GCA_964384495.1 uncultured Alphaproteobacteria bacterium | reverse complement strand
AATAACAGTATTCGACACTCCTTCTTCTTTTAGCCAAAGGTCTAATATACTTGTTGTTAGAAGAAATGGTAAGCCACAGAATAAACCTATGAATAGGATTTCTGATATGTCTTTCCGTAAATATTTCGCTAGTAGCTGTGTTACTATATTTAACAAGATAATCACACAAAAATACGATATATTATATTACATTTTATGTAAGCAAAATATACAATTAGTGATTTTTATTTTATATATAAGTATATAAAAAAATAACATTAATGTATAATTTAGATGACGACTATAATATGATGGAGTACCTTATGAAAAAATTTTTGAGTGTTATCGTACTTTGTTGCTTGTATGTTGAAACATTATTTGCTGAAGAGACCGTCAATGATTTAGTAGATGCTGTATATGTAATTAATTTAGATCGCAATCCAGAGCGGTTCGATTATGTAAAAAAGCAATTTGATGAAATAAGTTTAAAAATACAAAGATTTTCTGCTGTTGACGGTAAGAAGCTTAAGCTAGTAGATAAAAAGACAGGAGATTGTTTTACTAGCAAAGATGTTACTGATGCAGATTTCTACATAAAAAATGGAAACAAAGAATTTCAAGTTGTATGCGAAAGTAGAAAATCAGAATTAGTAGATGCTGAGTTTACGTACATTTCTGATAATATGCTAAATTTTGGTGAATTAGGTTGTTTTATGAGTCATCGAGCGATCTATGCAGATATGCTTAAAAATAAATATAATAGGGTTATCATATTTGAGGATGATGTTAAAATTTTCAAAAATTTTAAAGACGATGTTTGCAATGTCTTGAAGAATATCCCGACAAATGCAGATATAGTTTTTTTAGATTTACACATAAAGAAGCTTTCTATGAAATATTGGCTTGATAGGTTTTTTAGCTTTAATATACCTTATTTATTTAAAATTCGATATTCTACAAATATATGCGGCACTCATGCATATGTAATAACAAATAAGGGAGCTAAAAAATTGCTAGGACGGACTAGCTTTACAAATATACCAATAGATCTTTGTATATGTTTTGATAGAACAGTATATTTTTATGTAGCTAAAAGCAAACTCTGCACAGCTGGTGAAATTGGATCTGTAATCGCGGAATACGGAAATAGACTGCTATTTCTAGATTTTTTGGGGTTTAAGTAAGACATCGATCATTTATATGAAAGTATTATATATGTACTGTAGTATGATGTCGAATAGTAATTAGTAAGTGCTGGAAAAGAGGTGGTTATTAATTACTAGAATTAGATTCTTTATTCAGTTCTAGTAATCGATCTGATATTCTTTTATCTATTTCTGCTAATTTGTGTCTGTCTGAGAAGAGCTCATGCCCCAGCGATTTTGTATTTGTTAGAAGTTTAACTAGGTCTATTTTTTCTACAGGATTAAAGTCTTCTTTCGATGTGTGTTTATAATTTGCTAGGACTGCAGAACAGTATGGTGTGTAGTGTTTGCTGCATTGGGAGTGGTAATAGCAAACTGCCATTTTCCATGAATTTAACTGATGCTTTAATTTCGCTAAATATTTAGCTGCGTATTCTATGTTTTTTTTAGGAGAAAAAGCTTCATTTAAATTCTTAAATGCATCTTTGTGATAATGCAAGTTAACTTGCATGCAGCCTACATCTATAAATCTTGCTCCATTATTTTTTAGATTTATTACTTTTTTTATAGCTTCATTTTTGGAGTTAAGAAAATATGATTTTCCATCTGCATTTATTGTCCATGGCCAAACACGTAATTTATTAGAGTTTGCACTAATTTTTCTTCCTGATTCTCTTAATGCAATAGCTTTTAATAAACCTTTTGGAATTCCATATTTTATTTCTGCTTCTCGAATTAATGATTCGCATGTAACTTTTGTATAGCTTTTGTTTGCGTTTGGTAATGAATATACGTATTTGTTATTAATTATAATATTCTCTAATGAGGCATCGCAATTACAGTTAAATAAAATGTATATAAGTAAGCTAATATATCTAATAATCATTTATTAAATGTACAA
>CAYLKK010000127.1:0-2039 GCA_964384495.1 uncultured Alphaproteobacteria bacterium | reverse complement strand
ATTTTAAAAAAATTGTTCAGGAAAAGTATGGAGAAGCATTTGCAGTTTTTGGCTCGACAGTTGGGTGTGTTTTTGTGCTTCTTTCATCAATATTTGTTGATTTGCATTTTCATCTAATTTATCCAGAAAGATTTATAATATTTGCTCTTTCTGTCTTTATGTTAGCTAAACATGTCGGATATAAGAAACAATCAACTGCAACATATATAGTTGCTTTGATTTCTGCTGTATATTGTACATATTGCAAAGAAACTATGTTTGTTATATTTGCAGTAATTGCTGGATTCAATTTGTGTTGTAAATACGATATTTTAAAGAATAAGATGCCGGTAATAGGTCAGTTTTCAAGAAAGGATATTTTGTTTAACTATTGTCTTTTAGGAAACTGTGCTGTTTATCTTATTTTATATTTTATCATAACTGCGAATCATGTGAATCCATACATGAGGAATTATATCGATTGTGGTTTTAATTTTGCTCTTTGTAAGTTTTTAAATAGTAGTGCAATTTATTTAACTATTGGCTTTTTTGTAGTATATAGAGTGTTTTCTTTATTTAAGTCGAAATCATATAACTACACAATAACTGATAGTTACATGCTTTCAGGTGCCGTATACATTTTTGCATTGTTGGTTCTTGGATTGAAATTTGATTATTATTTCTCAGTCTCAATGTTGTGTATGTTGCCTAACATATTACTAGCTTTTGTAGACATAATAAAAACGAAATCTCAATTTTATAAAATGTTAGCTTTTGTGATATTCTTTGCTCCAAATATAATTTTTATCACTAATGCTCACATTAATATCGAGTCTGTGGCAATCAGTAAAAAGTTGATGTCTGCTATGTTTCCGCAATTATATAAATCAATTGTTGAAAATGGTGGGCGATTATATTGTTATTTGTCGGATATTGATAAATTCGATAAAAACAAACATGCTATAGAGAGTTTGCTATCGACTGAATATGGGTGCTTATTGCGGTTCATTGGAGATAGTAGGAATTGTGATTATGTAAATGATTCTATCGATTGTATAGATGCGATGACAGTAAATGACATAGCATTATTTTATCCGAATGACAGAGAAACGATAAAAACTATTTGTCGAAAGTTGTTAGCAAAAGAGTTTTCATTAATGTACCATGCATTAATAGGTATTTATGGGCACAAGCATATTGAAATGGCTCAATCTGATTTTTCGTGGGATATTTCGTTATTTAATGACACGCCAAAGTCTTTAGCTTGTGTGAATATTGCAAATGGAGTGTTAAAAAAGAACGTTGGGTTTATAAAGTTAAAGTTATGCAAAGAATCAAATTACTCGGTTAAATTCAACCTTTTAAATTGTAAGAATAGTAGAGTTTCTGTGCATGCATACTCAAACAAAATTTTCGATCATTTTTCAAAAGTAGATAAAGTCGAATTGGTAGTTGATATTAAAAATTGTAATATGAATGAAAATGGTGAAGTGATTTTTGAAATAGAGGCTTGGCCAGATGAAAAATCGAAAGAAATAATGATTGAAAAAGTTGATGTTAGAAAGAAAACTGATTGAAATGTGTTAAAATAGTCTTGTGTGTTTTATATCTAAAAAAATGTACAAATTTTCATTTCTATCGGTAATGTTATGTATGACAGTTACTTTTTCTTTTGCTTCGAATGTTTCTTATATTCAAAAATATATGAATCAAGTCGGTGATATTGATGAGCCTATTATTGATGATATTAAAAGTATAAAAAATTGTTTGAATAGTAAATTGGAAATATCAGCAGATATTTATTCTGGTTTAGTGTGGTTAGATACTCAAAGAGCGAAAAACTTGTATTGTGAATTTTTAGCAGATGTAATAACTGATTATCGTGTTTATAATAGAGGGGATCATACAGGCGGTATTTTATGTGAATTCAAGCTAGACAAATCTGTTGAAAAAAACTTTAGGAAATCAGAATTGTATAGAAGTTATATATACTATATATTTGATTACCTTGGTGAAATAAGAATAGGGAATGATCGAGATGCGATTTTTTATTCTTCTAT
>CAYLKK010000126.1:0-2070 GCA_964384495.1 uncultured Alphaproteobacteria bacterium | reverse complement strand
TACTTTCTACTCTTTTTAATATATTCTTTCATAGTCGAGTGATCCTTAAAAAAAAATTAAATTATATATCAATAATATCCGATCCCTCGACTCTCCTCTCCAATATTTCGTTCGGATTCTGCTTTTAATCTACGCTTGGATACAATACATAGAACTTTCATTGACTTTTTATTGTATATTAGCATATGATTCCACATAGTTTTTTAGGAACATGATAATGTATGATAAAAGTTGGGGTAGTAAGAGATCCTGTTTGTATTGTTCAACAAATTATTATGATTTTAATAAAAGCAATATAGCTTGTCCGAAATGTGGTGAACAATTTGTACAAGAGCTTATATTCAAAAAGAAAAGCAAGACTAAAGAATTTGATGATTTAGGTATAAATTTATTAGATACTGATAGTGAAGACAGTAATCTTGAACAAGATGATACAGATGATATACAGATTTAATAATGCTAATCACTAGAAAAATTGCAATCTGCTTATCACAACTTGTTATTCTACAACAGTTGGCATTTTGTGTCATGACTGATGTAGATATTGAAAATATTTGTTCAGCAGGTAATCTTGCAAATGTCGATTCTAATAACAAGCTGGGCACAGAAGAGATAGATCATGATGCATCTGATAAGTATTTTGCGAATGTAGATACTGTATGCAATATGGAGAGTGACACTCATAAGAGATTTGACAAAACTGCGCTTGCGCTCAACAGCGCTACAGTGCAAGTATGCGAGAAAAGCGGTGTTAGGACTATAAAGAAAAAAATTTTTGTCGATGAACCTTTTGAGTTCGGGGATTTAAAAATCATGATAAAAAAGTGTTTTAGGTCTGCTCCAGATCAGAATTTGTGCATATCTGCTTTTGTTAATGTATATGAGAAACGAGTAGACAGATATAATTCAGAGTGTAGTTATGATTTGATATTTTCTGGATGGATGTTTAGTTTGTCTCAATCTGTAAACTCTTTAGAGCACCCTAGATATTACATAAAAATTGAAAATGTTTTATAAAGATTACATAAAACCGAAGGTTGTCACATATATAAAAAAAGTTTCTGAGATTTTTTATCCCGATAATGGCAACTTAGAAAATGTAGTAATGATAGATGAAACAATTTTTAGAGAGTATGATATACGCGGTATTTATAATGAAACTTTATTCAACAGAGATGCATATCTCATCGGACGAGGAATTGCTACATTTCTAGAAAGTAGAAATATAGAAAAAAAAGTAGTCGTCGGATATGATGGTAGACTGTCCTCTAAACCTCTCTTACAAAATTTAGTTAGAGGGTTAGTTAAATCAGGATGCTATGTCACTAATATTGGATTAAGTCCAACTCCAATCGTTTCTTATGCTCTTACAGTTGGCGAATATAATGTCGGTATAATGATAACAGGTTCACATAATCCAAAAGAACATAATGGTTTTAAAATTTCTTTAAAAAATGAGCCACTTGTAGGAACTGATCTTCAAGAGTTATTGAAAATTTTAGAAAATCAGAAGTTTACTGATGGAATAGGTCGAGAGACAATTATTCAGGATATACACAACAGATATTTATCTGAGATTCTAAATAGTTTAGATATTTTAGGGAACTTAAATGTTGTTTGGGATGTCGGGAATGGCGTAACGAGTATAATGATAAAAAAGGCAATTAAGAGGTTGCCGGGAATACATCATGTTATTTTCGATGGCATTGATGGCCGTTTTCCAAACAGGCCTCCAGATCCAACTGTAGATGAAAACCTAACTGAAATTAAAAAAGTGATAAAGGAACGTGGTTGCGATTTCGGGATAGCTTTTGATGGAGACGGAGATAGGGTAGTTGTCGTAACACATAAAGGCCAGATGTTATATGGTGACCAATTACTAGCTATATTTGCAAAAAGTATATTAGAAAGTACTCCAAATAGTACAGTCATAAGCGATATTAAAGCTAGTTTATCTGTTGTTAATTATATAAAACAAATAGGAGGTAAGCATGTTTTTGAAAAAGTTGGGCACTCAGTAATTCATAAAACGTTAAAGTATCTAAATGCTAGCTTAGCAGGAGAGTTTAG
>CAYLKK010000125.1:0-2073 GCA_964384495.1 uncultured Alphaproteobacteria bacterium | reverse complement strand
ATATATCAATAATATCCGATCCCTCGACTCTCCTCTCCAATATTTCGTTCGGATTATTACTTTAATCTGCCTTTGTCATTTTTTAAATATAAAAACTTGAGTTTTCTGAATTTTATATGTAATATGAGTGTATATTTTATTGTATGATTTATGTTAGTTAGTAGAGATGATATTTGTCGCATAGCTAAACTTTCTAAATTGAGTCTATCTGATTGTGAGATAGAGAATGCTCAGGTGGAGTTTGCAAATATGTTAGTGTTTTTTGAGAAGCTTCAACAGTTAGAAACAGATCCAGCACTCGATGCTATACATCCTGATGAAAAAGCTCCTGAAAGGAGAGATGTATGTGTTATAGATGATTTGGTTGTTACTATGAATGCACCTGATGCTATGTGTAATATGTTTGCTGTTCCGAAAGTAATTGAATAGTTAATCCAAAAACAAAAATATTTTTCTGTTGTATTCTATGTTTAGAATATTGTGAAAAAATTGTTATATAGTATAATTCGTGTATATGTATTTTAGATAATAAAATGAAAAAAATAGGATTCTGGGAAGTCCTGGCATTAGTACTAGGGGCTCAAGTAGGTTCTGGGATTTTAATATTGCCTACAGAATTAGCGCCATTTGGGCTATACACAATAATCGGATGTTCCGTAGCGTGTATTGGTGCTATGAGTTTGGCTTTTATATTCTCAGATTTGTGCAATCGATTCCCCAAAACTGGCGGGCCTGCTGTTTATGTAAATGAAGCATTTGGCCGAACTGCTTCTTTTTTTACAGGTTGGACTTACTGGCTTGTCTCTTGGATAAGTACATCAATCGTAGTAATAGCGTGTGCTGGTTATTTGAGTCCTTTTATAGATCATTTTGGCTCGGATGCATATATAATCGCAGAACTTCTAGTTTTATTCGCAGTTACAGCAATTAATTGTATAAGCGTAGAACTGTCTGGAAAGTTAGAGTTAGCTTTAACTGTGCTAAAATTTATTCCTTTAATTGTTATTCCGTTGTTTGCAATTCCAAAATTTAATATAGAAAATTTTTCGTTGACACAAGAATTTCGCAATGTTTGCTCGTTATCAATAATTAGTTCGTGTACATTGATTGCATTTTGGGGATTTATAGGAGTTGAGTGTGCAACGGCGCCTGCTGGCGCTGTTAAAAATCCTAAAAAAAACATACCGCTTGCGATAGTTTGCGGAACGTTATGTGCGGCTATTTTGTATCTTGTTAATTGCCTTGGAATTATGGGCGCTATTCCGAATGAAATTTTGGCAAGATCTCATGCTCCGTTCATTGACTTTGCCGCATCTACATATCTTGGTCAAACTGCAAAGGTTATTATTTCAATAGTTGGGTTTATTATTTGTTTGGGAACCCTAAATGCATGGACATTAGCTTCAGGACAGATTGCTTTAGGAATGGCAAGTGAGAAACTTCTTCCAAAGTATTTTAAGATAAGAAATCAGAGAAAATCGCCAGTTTTTAATATTATTGTTAGCTCAATTGGAATTGCTGTGATTTTGTTTCTTACTAGACAAAGTAGCATTGCAAAACAGCTAAAAGATATTATTGATTTTTCAGTTGTGTCGTTTCTATTTATATATTTAGCTTCTTCTGTTTCTTACATGAAACTTTTTGGGAAAGAGAACAACAAAATTAAAAATACTATAGGAATCTTTGCTTGTTGTTTTTGTACATATGTTATAGCATGTTCATCTATCTATGCAATTTTAGTAGCGAGTATGTTTACAATGTCTGGATTGTTGTTGTATCCATGGATAAAAAAACAAAAAAATGCTGAAGTGCACGAAAGAAGTTAGCGATAGCGGAATAGAAATTCTACAACCAGAAATTGGGTATAGATTTTCAACGGATTCTGTTGTTTTAGGAAACGTTGTTAATCAGTTTTTATTGAAAACTAAAAAAGAAAAGTTGTGTGTATTAGATGTCGGTGCTGGGGTTGGAGCTCTGTCTGCATATTCTCTATTTAACAGAGATATACAAAGTATAACAGCAATAGAAATTAATAAAAATTTTTGCGATCTATGTGAAATTAATTTAAGCAAG
>CAYLKK010000124.1:0-2151 GCA_964384495.1 uncultured Alphaproteobacteria bacterium | reverse complement strand
GATCCCTCGACTCTCCTCTCCAATATTTCGTTCGGATTCTGCTTTTAATCTGCGAGCCGTGGAATCTACGTATACACAATACTTGCATGTATCGAATTTGTAATATATAATTTCAATAAGATTTGTTGAATTTATTAATATTGTAATTCTTCATTCATTGTTTACATATTGGGGAATAGTTTAGCGGTAGAACTCCCGGCTCTGGACCGGGCAACCCTGGTTCGAATCCAGGTTCCCCAGCCATCGTTATTTTATAATTCGAAAAAGGCTAAGTAGTCATTCTGGTGGTTGTTTTCTACGTATTTTCCACATATTTTAACTAATATATAGCCATAAGTTTTAGGTTGTTTTATCTTCGCGGAAACAAACATTATTCTTGGTTCAAAAAGTTTTATTCGCTCTTCTATATATGATTCTAACTGTAATTTTATCTCTTCTCCAAAAGTAGTTTGACCTGAAATATCTTTTATTCCAAAGTTAAATGGTAATTCTTCTAATCCAATGGTAGCTTTATTTTGGAGTATATCATGAATATTATTTGTTATCGATTTTTCTAGATAGTTTGGTATGTTTTCATCTTCAGAATTGTAACAAAAACTATCAAATAAATTTAGTCTATTCACATCGCCTGATTATTATTTTACAGATTTTAAATTTAAATCTAATGTAACCCCTTTTGAGCCTGTGAGTTTATTTGTAGCTAAATCGCCAACGCCATGTTCGATCGTAAGTTTTTGATAGAAAAAGTCAAAAACTGTAACTGATTGTGGTTCTATTTTGTAACTCACGACACTCCCAATCGTGCAACTTTCATATGTATCAACAATTATAGGAGTAACTGTACCTTCATAATATCCTGTTCTCGCGATTGTAATTTGTTTTATTAATGTACCGTTAAATGCGCATTTATTCAATGTGACATCTGCATCGGTTGATGGTAAGGCTACAACTACTGTATTTGTGCTTATTGCTCCTGCTGTAAGTTTTCCAGAGCTTACATAATCATCACGCTTGTGTGCAAGTGTGCGTTTTGTGAAAAGTATAACTTGCATATTTTGATAATTCTTATCAGATATCGTCTGAGTGAACATCTTTCCTATATCTCCATCTCCAGTAGCTCCAATAAACAAAGCTGGAGAAGTTGATGGTTTTATTGACATAACCATATTGAATTCATGCGGCAATAGCAACGACATTTTTAACGACCTCTGTATATCTCTATAAATTACCTAAAAATAGATATAATTATATTTGACTATATAATTGTAAAGAAAGTGTAAATAAGAACTGATGTAGATTTATCATTCAGGTATTATTTCTGCAAGTAGCCATTTATTGCCTTTGTCTTTAAGTTTTTTCTCAAAAACCCAAGTCTCACTTATGTTATCTACAAAATTAGGATCTCCTTCTATTATATTTCCGAACTCATCTTTTGTAATATTTGTTTGCTCACTGACAAATTTCACATATATAGACACCTTATCTTCGATAATCTTAATATCGGAAATTTCAGGAGTGTTTAAGCTTTCTATTTTTCCATCAACTACATGTTGATTTTTGTTTCTATCTTTTATTGCTAAATCAAAAGCTTTATACATCGATTGTGTCACTAATCCTTCAATTTCATCTACTCTGCCTTGTGCGTAAGCATTAAAAACTATTTCAAAAACCATTTTAGATTTTCGTTTAAAGTCAGAATCAGAAAAATTTGGCATTATTGCCATAAGAAGCGTTATTTTTTCATCAACAGATTCACAATCTGATATATTCTTATCAAGATTTACTACTGAGAAAACAGCATTGATCGCTGCTTTTTCATCATCGCTTGTTTGATGACCTACACGAGTTCCAATGACACTATTTAACTTTATGAGAAGAAATATCGTTAAAAAAAGGAAAACTAATGTTACAAACACATGACTCTCATATAAGGAAATGGTGCGCCAGGCAGGAGTCGAACCCACAGCCTTTAGATCCGTAGTCTAACGCTCTATCCAATTGAGCTACTGGCGCAAAAAACTTATATGATTATATTGAAGATGTTATCTAAAATCAACTAAATTCTTTAGCGTGCAGATTAAAGTAATAATCCGAAGGACTTGGCAATAGACTGAGTTGGAGAGTTCCAGTTTAGGAGTTTTATCGGTCTAT
>CAYLKK010000123.1:0-2157 GCA_964384495.1 uncultured Alphaproteobacteria bacterium | reverse complement strand
GGAAGAAATCCAAACGCGAATCAGTGATGCAATATTAGCTGGAGAAAAGGAATGGAGAGAGAAAGGTAGAACTGAAGGTAGAGAGGAAGGTAGAGCTGAAGGCAGAGAGGAAGGTAGAGCTGAAGGTGAAAAAAAAGCTAAAATCGAAACTGCCAGAAACTTTTTAAAGCTTGGCTTAACTGTAGAACAAGTAGCTGAAGGGACTGGCCTTTCTATTGAGGAAGTTAGAGAATTGTAAATTTAGAGCTGGTAGTTGTATGTCGAAAATAAATGATAACTCTTTCAATATCGCAGAAGATATGCTAAGGAAACATATAGCAAAATTAAAAAGAAGTAGACGGTTTGTCGATTATGGAGAATCTGGCGATTTTGCTGATAATTTGGCATTAATTAGAGAAGGTATTGTGAAGCTCTCCGAAACAAATCCTCAACTTGCATTCGAGTTAATGATTGAATTTATTAAAACGAGCAAACAATCGCTAGAAAGATGTGATGATAGCAATGGCGACGTATCTGGTGAATATATTCAAGCATGCACAGATCTTAGTATAATTGCACTATCTGCTAAAATAATGATTGATGAAGCTGTAAGTGTTGTTTTTTCTCTTATTGAATACGATGAGTTTTGCGTTTGCGATGATATTATTTCAGATTTTAAAGATGTTCTGCAAGAGAAAGGGTTGTCTATACTTAAGGACAAAGTGATTGGCTTTTTAGATCCAGAGCGAATAGAAAAGAGGTCGTTAGAAAAATTTAAGAAAAAACAAGATTTTTATGATTTCGATGACAGCAGAGAATCATTGATCGATATACGCAAATATGAGCGTGATAGTGCATTATATAAAATTAGACATTGTTTAGAAAAGATTGCGGATAGTAAATGTAACGTCGATGAGTATATTCTTGCGTTGGTATATCCAAAAACTGATTATACTATGAACGATTTTTATGCTTTAGATAAATTAAGAGTTGCAGAAAGATTAATAAAAAGTGGCCGTGGGCAAGAAGCTTTAAATTGGCTTGAAAGTGACAAGAAACTTTTAGATTGGGACTTTGACTCTGTAATGGATTTAAAAGCAAAGGCTTTAGATCTTCTAGGAGATTCACAAAAAGCGCATGCCACAAGAGTAGAATGGTTTCATACGACATTGAGGTACGACGTTTTTGAGCAAATACTTCAATCTTTAAGTAAAGCAGAAGCAGACGAATTTACTAAAGAATCAGTAGAATATGCTTTTAGCTTTAAGTATTTCGATTATGCCTTGAACTTATTATTCGGCTGCAATTTCTTAGATAAATGCTCTGATTTAGTCCAGTATAGAATAGATGATATAACTTGTGAAAATTATCGACTATTGAGAAAAGTTGCGAAAACTTTATACAAAAATAAATACTTTTTAAGTAGCGCATTGTTATATAGAAAATTAGCAGAAGACTTAACTGCTAAAGCTATCTCTAAATACTACAAATATGCTGCGAAAGATTTATGTGCGTGCGAAGAACTAGATGAATATATTTTAGATTATGGAAAGTTCGAATCTCACGCGATATTTTATGCTAAATTTGCAGAGAGACATAAATTAAAAAGGGCTTTTTGGAGCGAGTATAGCTCAGTAATTCAATCTAAGATTGATAAAACTAAAAAGCAAAATACGAAACTCAGGTAAATCGATTTTGGGGATTGCGAATCACTAATTCAACCCGGCATGAAACTTGTTTTAATAATCAGGCTTATACAACGTATTTGCAAACTCTTCAAAATTGTTTGCCACAAAATGAACATCTTCTCCTTCATCATGAACTGAGCCCCGGAAGTAGGACCACTTAGGAGCTATTTTTGCGATCGTTTTTTCTCAACTTTCGCGTAGATGAAGCTTGATCCATTCACGGTTTTATTATACACATTATTAGGAGTATTGTAATTTAAATTTTGATGTAATCTCTTAAAATTATAAAAATAAACAAACTGTTGTATATGTTTTTTCACATCATTTATATGCTTAAACCTCTCGAGCAGAGCAGTTTCGTACTTAATAGTCCTCCAAAATCTTTCAATATAAACATTATCTGCCCACCTACCTTTGCCGTCCATGCTAACCGTGAGTTGCAACTCTTCTATAGCATCTCTCCACAACTCTGAGGTGTACTGTGAACCTT
>CAYLKK010000122.1:0-2175 GCA_964384495.1 uncultured Alphaproteobacteria bacterium | reverse complement strand
GTGGATCGCCTGGCGCGGGGGGCGCATTTGCGCGCCAGGCGTTTGCTTCGCAATCTGGTATGTATATAAAAGAAAACCACATAGAAATTGGAGAAAAAATCGAAATCAAACCAGACCTCGAAAATCATGAACATTTGAAAGTAAGAGATACCGCTCCTGTAAGCTCAATTGGTAGTATTTTCGCTGGCGTTCAGGAGATAAATACCTTATTAAATGAAATAAAAAGAGATGCGGCAGAGAGACAAATTCATGACGCAAAGGTTGAGCAAGTTATAGAAGATGTAAAACAAATAACAGATAAATCTGATGAAAAAACTGTAGAAATGCAGGATAAATTAGATGCAATTGAGGTTAAAACTAAGAATGCAATTAATGAAAATATATATGAAATTTCTGAGAATTTATCTGAAAAAGAGGTAAAAGATTTATCTAAAAAGAACATAGAAATTTTAGAAAGTATCGTATACGAATCGGCAAAAGAAAAAGCAGCTGTCGTTGAAGCTAGAATTGCTGAGCTTGAGCGAGAAAAAGCTAGTGTGAATGTCGCTTTAAGATGTGTCGAGGCCAGTCGAGAATTAGGAGATGCATTTTATGATTCAGCGATTGACAGCTTAAAATCGGTCTTAAAAGCGTTGAATTATACGATAGAAAATCCTGGAGAAGTTTTGCAGTCTGCGTGTGAAATTAGTTTGCATTTAGGGAAAAAAGCTGTAGATTTTGCGCAATATTGTGTAGAAAATCCTGATTTAATTTATGATAAAGTAATATTAAAGTCTAAAGAATTATATGAATATACTCGAGATAATTTAGGAGAATGTGCATTAAATGTTGTGGAATACGTACCAGGAATTGGCGGTATCTTAGAAGGTTCGAGGGATTTTTATAAAATTTATGAAGCCAAAACAGAGCCACGAACTGTTGCAGATAAATGGAGAAATTACGGACTATTTGCAGCTGTCCTAGGAAAAGGCGGCAGAAAAACTGCAGAATCAATTGTAGAAATTTTGCAAGAAGCTGAAGTAAAAGCGGTTGAGAAAGCTGCTACAAGAGAAGCCCAAAGAAAAGTAGGAAATGTAGGGAAGTATGGTGAATTGACCAAAGGATCTCCATTTTTCGATGACAAGCAAGCACACCATATTCCAGCTAAGACATTTATGGATAAATATGGGATTAGTCGTGATGATGGTTTAGCGATTATGATGACGAAAGAACAACATAAATTGACGAGAACGCATGGTCCGAAAGCTGTAGTTAATATTCCATCTGATGCGACCGCTAGAGAAGAATTGGCGAGGGACTTGTGTGATGTGCGTAAAATAATGAAGCAAGATGGAACTTATACTAGTGATGTAAATAAAAAATTATTAGATGGAGTTGATAAGTTTAAAGCAGAGTTCAAGGACGTATTTAAAAAGGAGAAAAAATAAATGCGCAAAGAATATAAGGACAAAATAAATTTAGCTACAAAGATGTTAATTCTTAATCGGTCTTTGCCAATAGACGAACTAGAGAAAAGATTTAATGTAGCTTATGCAATTACAGATGAACTTTCAGAAACAAGAGATAGCGAAATACTAGAAAAGCTATTAGAGTTTTTTAATAAAGAGAATGAAATGTATGGGGGTTTTTGCGAAAATTTGAAATCACAAATATGTATTAACTTTACATTAGATCAATTAATGCAGGCTTTTTATAAGAAATTTGATTATCTAGTTAAGAATGATCTTGAAATGTCGTACGAAATGTCTTCATGGTTTTTATACTCTGATATGTTTAATGAGTTTAGAGAGATGTTCAATACAGTTAAGTCTGCTGATTCTAATGTATTCATTGATCGTTTAGATAAATGGTGTGGCGATGAATTCCCAGACGAAATAGCCTTACTTAGAGAAGACATGAAAAAGTGGTAAATCTATTAAGCCGGCCGCGCCGCGCGAAAATTTCGCGGCCGGCTTGTGTTGGTATTGCATATACATTGTGCTGACAGTGCATATATATCTGCGCACATTGTGTTGGTATTGTATTGATATTGTATGCCCATTATAATGTTGATGAAATGCATCTAAAAAATGGTATAATTACTGGTGAGAAGGCAGACGGAAGAATTGGTAAGCGCGTGGTTGAGCATTTGAAGAATAGAGTAGAACAATATTCTCATAGCAGGTCATTTAGTAT
>CAYLKK010000121.1:801-2223 GCA_964384495.1 uncultured Alphaproteobacteria bacterium | reverse complement strand
ATGCACATTACCTCCCGACTCATCGATTTCTCTCAACAAATCATCTGCCATTTTTAATAAAATATCATCATACTTGTATGCATAAATCAAATAAAATGCGCTGTGTAACTTCTCATACGGAGCTCTATATTCTGTACATTTCTGATCCCAGTTAGTATAGAATGTTCTAAAGTTTAAAACTTGCTTTATTTCATCTATTGAAATTTTATTAAAACAATTAATACTAAAAATATATACAGCCCGAAGTAAAAGCATCTCGTAAGGTAAAGTGCCATAGAACCTCGAATTAAACGAACTAAGCAATATCCGACTTTCTGACGATAATATCACCTCTGGTACGATCAATTGATCTATTTGTTCTCCAATATTCGTATTTTTAATAATAAAATCATAGAATCCAAAATATGAGCTAACAGCAAGTCTGGAAACAGAAAATTCACCAAAATTCCAACTTAGTAATATAGATTCAATTTGATGCCCATTTAATGTATCCAACGTTTTTGCCGACTCAAGTCCTAGATATGTGCAATATTTAAAATCTTGAGAAAAATCGACATACCTTCCTTTTATAAAATTATTAATACACTCCATCTCTTTTTTGCCATTAATTATAGGCATATCCCTCAGATGCAATGTCGTTTCCCCTAATTTAAGTGTGTGGACTCTTTGATGCATACATGCTGTAGACAAATAAAAAACACACATGAAAAATATCATTAATAATTTATGCATTTATAAATCTCCAGATAATTATTATTTCACGTTACGAAGCATATATTAATGTATTGCTAATTCAGAAAATTCCATATAAGAAGTCCAAAAAATCACATAAATTGTCATTTTTTTTAACGACAAATTCATTTAAGTACGGCAATCTTAGTGTAATATTACTTAAATAAGAAGGGAATATGAAATTATCATTTTGCTGCACTAGCATTGTATATGATCTAGCGATTTTGTGACAATGAGAAAAAACTGGAATATAACTTTTTAATATGTTTGGCTGGGAAGAAGATTTGCATGTTGATTCCATTGGTTCGTCTACATTTATATAGCGTGCAACGACTAAACCAAGTTCTAACATCAATCTACTGACTATACGTCCTGCAATTAAACTCTTATCATTTTTTCGAGAGAATATAAAACGCCTACCAGAATTATATTCTTTATAAAATTCTTCACGCAATAATTGTAATTCCCCTACATATGCTATTTCATTCTCGCAAACAATGCCCAAAATCTCATCAGCGCTCGCAGCATTATCAAGATTAGAAATTATTATGTTAGCGTACTCTATGTTTATGCTTGAAAGTGTATCATTAGAAAGAAATGAAGAAAAATCATTTGAAGATATGGGCTTAGTAATATCATTAATTACTTGCGTACATACTTTAATATTTTTGCGACTTAACTGGCTGCTAG
>CAYLKK010000121.1:0-791 GCA_964384495.1 uncultured Alphaproteobacteria bacterium | reverse complement strand
CTAGTATCACGATGCATACAGCTCACGTCTATGGTACAAAACAGAAATGCTAATATATAAATTAAATGATATCCGAACATATACGCCTATATGAAAATACTTATTCTATATTGTACATACTAACACATTTATAAGATGTTAAAATGGCAGATTTAAGTACATTGTTATTCGGTTCATAAATGAACATATTATTAAACGCCTTATGTCCGAATCTTAATGGTTCTCCTATACATGCTCTATATAAATTCTCACATAAATCATCGCCTTCTTGATAACCTTCTACATCTGGAGAGCTTCCTAATATTGTCCTGATTTCTTCAAAATTGATGCCATCAGTTATGTCATTTTGTGGGAAATACACAAAAGCTTCCTCTACTGCGAACTTTATTACTTGTTTCCGACCTGATGAACTAATTGTAGAATGATATTGTTTTGTTTCTGGCCAATACATTTTATACAAAGGATTGCAGTAAAAGTTACTTATACTATAACCATAACTATCTGTCTGTTTCCTTTCGTAATTACTTAAAGCGTGATACCAGTGACATAATTCATGAAATAGATTTATATCATTGTTTGCTTTTTTCTCATGTTTTAATTTTTTCCCCTTACTAATTATGCAAGTTTTTGTTATACGATCGGAAAAGAAAACCGTCCCTATCTCCTCGCTAAATCCGAAATTATCGCTGATTTCTAAATTTATATTTCTTAATTTGTCTCTATTTATATTGCCAGTCGATGGTTTATAAATTTCTATTAAAATTCTGTATAACAAAACTCTGCCTACTGGA
>CAYLKK010000120.1:0-2257 GCA_964384495.1 uncultured Alphaproteobacteria bacterium | reverse complement strand
AAAAGATGCTTGGAGATATGGTAAAATTGTTAGATAATGTGATGGCAGAGACAAAAGACAATAAATATAAAATCGATTGGAATTTCTGCTATATTAAGTAAATTAAGGAATTTTAGAAATGAATGGTTTTGATATAGCTAAACAAAATGGCGTAAAAAAAGCTGTGGCTGTGAAAATTGGAGGGATTTTGCAAGATTTGTCTTGTGATGTAATTTCTGATAACGGTGTAGAATTAGTTACGTTCGATTCGCAAGAAGGTTTGGAAATATTAAGGCATTCAACATCTCACTTAATGGCTCAAGCTGTTCAATCTCTTTTTCCTAACTGTAAAGTTGCGATTGGTCCTGTAATAGAAAATGGTTTTTATTACGATTTCGATTGTGAGCATACATTCCGTGAGGAAGATTTCGAAAAAATTGAACAGAAAATGTCTGCTTTGATAAAGGAAAATATCAAGGTTGAACGAATCGTCTTATCTAAAAACGAAGCTATCGGGTTTTTTAAAGAAAAAGGTGAAATATACAAGGTCGATTTGATCGAAAATATAGATGCAGAAACTGTTTCTTTGTATAAACAGGGAGATTTTATCGATTTATGTAGAGGGCCTCACGTACCTTCTACAGGAATTCTTCCAAAAGCATTTAAATTACAAAAAGTAGCTGGTGCGTATTGGCGTGGTGATTCTAGCAAAAAAATGTTACAGAGAATATATGCTACAGCGTGGCGTAATAAGGAAGAATTAGAAACTTATTTGAAAAATCTTGAAGAGGCTGAAAAACGAGATCATAGGAAGTTGGCTAAAGAGATGGATTTGTTCCATATGCAAGAAGAGTCTCCTGGTTGTATTTTCTGGCATCCAAAAGGTTGGAAAATGTACAATGTTCTCAAATCGTATATGCGTAAGAGAATTGAGGTAGATGGCTATGTTGAGGTGAATACACCACAGATGGTGGATCGTGTTTTGTGGGAAAAATCTGGCCATTGGGAAAAATATAGAGAAAATATGTTTATAGCTGAGTCTGAGAATCGCATTGTTGCTATAAAACCTATGAACTGTCCTGGAGCTATTCAGATTTTTAAACAAGGAATAAAAAGCTATAGAGATCTCCCATTGCGTATGGGGGAATTTGGGCATTGTCATAGGAATGAGCCATCTGGTTCTTTGTATGGCTGCATGCGCGTTCGGGGGTTTGTACAAGACGATGCGCATATTTTTTGTACTCCTGACCAAATAAATTCTGAGACAAAAAGATTTTGTGAACTTCTGACAAAAGTTTACAGAGATTTAGGGTTTGATTCTTTCTCTGTGAAGTTTTCTGATAGACCAGAAAAAAGAACTGGTTCAGATGAAATTTGGGATTTAGCTGAGGAGTTATTACAAAAAGCTACAAGAGAAGCAGGGCTAGAGTATACAGTGAACAAAGGTGAGGGCGCTTTTTACGGTCCAAAGTTAGAGTTCGTATTAAAAGATAAATTAGGCAGAGATTGGCAATGTGGTACTCTTCAAGTCGACTTTCAATTACCTAAAAATTTGGACGCTTGGTATATCGGCGAAGATGGTGAAAAGCATCAACCTATAATGTTACATAGAGCTGTTCTTGGGTCATTGGAGCGTTTCATAGGAATTTTACTTGAGAACTACGGAGGATGGTTGCCACTTTGGTTGACTCCTGTTCAAGTTGTAGTAGCTACAATCACAAACGATTGCGATTCATATGCTAATGAAATTATGGAAATTTTAGGAAGAAATGAAATTAGAGCGGAATTAGACAATCGCGCTGAAAAAATTTCGTATAAGATTCGTGAGCATGTTTCTAAAAAAATTCCTATGGTTATTGTTATCGGAAAAAATGAGATGGAGCAGCGAACTGTAACTATCCGTTATCCAGACGGTAAGCAGGATGCTATGTCTTTTGGCGATGTAATTGAATTTTTGAAAGAAAAAATAAAAACTCCTGTGATTGCCTAAAGATGTCTCATAGTGTAAAGTTTTCCTCTGGGCCATGTAAAAAATTCACTGAGATAGAACTTGCTTATGGTTTTAGTTCTTTAGGTCGTTCTCATAGATCTGATTTTGGATTATCTAGAATAAATCACGTCATCTCTTTATTGAGAAAAATACTAAAAATTCCAGAGGATTATAAAATAGCTATAATTAGTGGTTCTGAAACTGGGGCAATGGAATGCTTGCTATGGAATTTACTTGGCTGTAAGAATGTATATGTTTTACAAACAGGAGTTTTTAGTAATCATTGGT
>CAYLKK010000119.1:0-2336 GCA_964384495.1 uncultured Alphaproteobacteria bacterium | reverse complement strand
AAGGAGAATCGCGGAAGATAAGCGTCAAAAATCAGAGGAAACGCACTATTATATAACTAGTATAGGTGCTCCTCCTCAGCGGTTAATGAAAATAGCCCGCAACCATTGGAAAGTCGAAAGTATGCATTGGATGTTTGACGTCGTTTTCTCTGAAGATGAATGCCCTCTGCAGAATGAAGACGCTCAACTAACCATGAATAGCTTCAGAAAATTGGCTCTAGCTTTGCATAAAAATTACATAAAACAAAAATGGGAAAAGGCTCAATCTCAAGCAATATGCTTCGATGTATGATCTATGATGCACTCTTGTGCAATCTCATCTCAAATTTATAAAACGGATGTGGCTCGCAATCCCCAATACACTTGACGAATTATTCATTTACTAATAAAATACACACTAAGGTATATGGGCATTTTTATGGAAAGTAGTTTTGAAAAAGTGTTGGTTTCCAGGACTATCGCAGTTCCTGCAGATACGAACCCATGGGGAGATATTTTTGGAGGTTGGATTTTATCTTTAATGGATATAGCGGCAGGTACAATTGCGGCCAGAATCGCCAAAGGAACGATAGCGACCAAAGCAATTACAGATGTTACGTTTGATACACCTATCTTCGTCGGAGATGAAGTTTCTGTGTATTCACAGTTAGAGAAGATAGGCAATACGTCAATAACTCTAAATATATCTGTATCAATTAAAAGAAAAGGACATAATGAAGAGATAGATGCAGTAAAAGGCAAATTCATTATGGTAGCTCTAAATGAGAATAGACGACCTAGACCTGTAAGAGAAAATTGGTAATACGTAGGTATTTTTGTTCGGATTAATAGATTTGTGGAGTTTTTATGAATAAAGATAATGTGGTAAACAACACAGAAGATTTTCAGAAGCACGTTGATGAAAATGAGTGTGAAGATTTAAAATGTTCGTGTAAAGAAAACAAAATTAATCCTAGTGATATTTTTGATAAAATAAAAGAAGAGTTGCATGTAGCCCAAAAAGAAGCTGCAGAAATGAAAGAATTAGCAGTTAGAACAGCAGCAAAACTCGAAAATCTGAGAAAAAGATTTGAAAAAGAAAAAGAAGATGCTTTGAAGTATGCAAGTACAAAATTTGCGAAAGATTTACTCTCAGTACTCGATAATTTCGAAAGAGCAATTTCTAATGCGACTACTGGCTCTTCTTTAGAAAGCGTAATCGACGGAATAAAGATAACTGAAAAGGAGATGAAGTCTATTTTCCAAAAACATTCAATAAAAGTAATCGAAGTAACAATAGGAGATACGCTTGATCCTGACTATCACCAAGTAATGTGTGAAGTAGATGACAGCGATGTAGAAAGCGGAAAAATAGCAATCATATATCAGAATGGGTATACAATAAGTGACAGATTGTTAAGGCCAGTATTAGTAGGCATTAAGAAAAGAAGCTAAAAGTTGCAAAGAGGTAACATGGATATAATAGTAGTTCCTACAATTCTTTTGATGAAAGCAATTCTAAATTTAGCTTATTGGATTGTTGTAACCTATGTTGTATTAAATTTATTGTGTCATTTTAGAGTAATTAATTTATCTAATAGTTTTGTGGCAAATGTTATTGGATTTATATACAGAATTGTCGAACCACCGTTGAATTTTATAAGTCGGTATATTCCAACAATTGGATACATAGATATTTCTCCTCTTGTATTGATATTCTTTATAATATTTGTAAATGATATGCTATCGAGAATATTATTACGTTTCCAATTCTAAAGTTTACGCAAAAATAGCATAAGTTTTATGAGTTTGTTTGTAATATGCTTTAGCATATTTTTTTATGTATAATTTTATCATTTAAATCGAGAGATTAGTATGAGTAAAGTAAAGATTGTTATTCCTGCAAGACTTGGATCAACTAGATTAAAAAATAAAATGTTGTTAGACATTTGCGGAGAACCGTTGATAGTCAGAACATATAAAACTGCATTAGAGTTTGGATATAAGGATGTTATTGTCGCATGCGATTCAAATGAAATAAAAGAAGCGATTGAAGAATGCGGAGGAAAGGCGATTTTAACTGATCCACTATTACCATCTGGAACTGACAGAGTCCATGCAGCTATGAAAGAAATTTACGCATCTGATGACGATATCATCGTAAATTTTCAAGGAGATCATCCTTATATTAGTAGTTCATTTATTCGCGAATCTATTAAGTTGTTAGAAGAGACAGATGCAGATATAGCTACACCTATAACAAAAATTGAATCAGAGGCATATATGCGCGAAAGTGTTGTGAAAGTCGCATGTACATTTTTTTCAGAAAAGTATGCGAAAGCACATTATTTTAGCAG
>CAYLKK010000118.1:0-2369 GCA_964384495.1 uncultured Alphaproteobacteria bacterium | reverse complement strand
TCAGACTCTCTGTCCTACTGCTCGTCAATAAATTTAATTCAAGACCGATATGATTTGCAATCCACAATATATTTGACGCAAGATTTATAGACATGCTATAATAGAAAAGATTTTATGTAAGGCATAAGAGCTTTACTTTCTTTTTATTTTTGGTTTGCAAATATGAAATTGTATGAAAATGTAATTATAGGCCGCCAAGACTTAACGCAACAGCAAATGGAAGCTCTAGTAGTTGGGCTTGATTTGTTCGTTACAAAGAATGGCGGAGAAGTCGTCAGAAGCGAGTACTGCGGATTGAGAAATTTGTGCTATCCTATAAAGAAAAATAACAAAGGGCATTATTATGTAATGCAAATTAAAATTGAGTCCAAGCATATCAGAGAATTAGAGAGGATGATGGGATTGAATGAAGATATCATTCGTTTCTTAGTAGTAAAGGTAGATGTGTTTGAAACTAGAGAAAATTTAATTACTCAAGCTAAGTTTTTCTCTGAAAGTAATTCGGCTATAGCAAAGTCTAAGATGAAAGACTCAGGGTATAGGAACAAAAACGCGATAAATACTTCAGACAGTGAAACTGGTGACGCAGATAGCTCGGCTGAACTAAATGTAAAGCAGGAAACTGAGGAGGCATAGGATTATGAAAAAAGTTGAAAGTAACGTTACTTTAAATAAGATAGATGGAGCTCGCAATAATTCGAGAAATAATCTCGGTGGCGCAGTAGAGAAAAAACGCATTTGTCCTTTTTCTCAAGGTAAGGAAAAAATTGACTACAAGGATCCAAGGACATTGCAGAAATACGTTTCTGAGCACGGAAGGATAATGCCAAATCGTGTTACTATGGCATCTGCTAAATATCAGAGAGAATTAGCGATCGCAATTAAAAGAGCTAGATTTTTAGCTTTGCTTCCATATGTAGCAGACTAACAAAATTACGCTTTTATAGTAAGTATAGCGATTTGAGCTTTATAGTTCGAATCGCTCTTTTTTATATAAAATAGAAATTATTTGAGGAAAATATGAATAAATTGTCGATATTCGAACTTAAGTCGGCTTTATTAAAAAAAGAATTTTCAGCTGTAGAATTAACAAAACATTATTTGGAAAGAATAGAAAAGTTTTCTAATTTAAATGCATATATAACTGTTTGCCAAGACTACGCATTAAACCAAGCGAAAATTTCAGACGATAAGATTTCAAGAAATGAACAAGGGTATTTAGAAGGTATTCCTTTGGCTATAAAAGACCTATTTTTAACAAAAGGCATAAAGACTACAGCTGGCTCAAAAATGTTGCATAATTTTATAGCCCCATACGAATCGACAGTTACTCAGAAATTGCTAGATTGCGGAGGTGTTTTCCTAGGGAAAACGAATATGGACGAATTTGCTATGGGTTCATCAAATACGACTAGCTATTTCGGATCAGTTGTAAATCCTTGGAGTAAAAATGAAGCATTAGTTCCTGGAGGGTCGTCAGGTGGTTCTGCTGCAGCTGTGGCTGGAGGTTTGTGCGCTGCAGCGACTGGTTCTGATACAGGAGGATCAATAAGACAACCAGCCGCATTTTGCGGAATAGTTGGACTCAAGCCATCTTATGGAAGATGCTCAAGATATGGCATGGTTGCTTTTTCATCGTCCCTAGACCAAGCTGGACCAATGACAAAAACTGTTCATGATGCGGCTATATTTTTCAACGCAATTGCAGGGTATGACACAAACGATTCAACATCAAAGAATTTGGCAAAAGAAGACTTTGAATCGTATATCGGGCACTCGATAAAAGGAATGAAAGTTGGAGTTTTATCTGACAGAGTATTTGAAGGCACATCTTCATGTATGCTTAAATACATAGAAGAAGCAAAGCAATGGCTTACAGAAAATGGGGCAGAACTGGTTGAAATTTCTATTCCTGACTGTGATATATCGTTGGCTGCTTACTACGTTATAGCTCCAGCAGAAGCTTCTTCGAATTTAGCTAGATATGATGGTGTAAGGTATGGATATAGAAGTCCAAATGCAAATTCTTTGAATGAATTGTATGAAAATACAAGGACTGAAGGTTTTGGGGCAGAAGTGAAAAGAAGAATTATGATAGGGACGTATGTTTTATCTTCAGGATATTTCGACGCATATTATGCAAAAGCTAAAGCTATACAAAAGGTTATTTCTCAAAAATATGATGAAATTTTCAAATCAGTCGATTTGATATTAATGCCAACAACGACAGGAAGTGCATTTTCGATAAACAACCAACCGAAAGATCCTATTCAGATGTACCTAAACGACATATTTACAGTTACTGTAAATATAACTGGATTGCCAGCAATTTCGATCCCTGCAGGTTTGGATAAAAATGGTTTACAATT
>CAYLKK010000117.1:0-2490 GCA_964384495.1 uncultured Alphaproteobacteria bacterium | reverse complement strand
ATATTCTATATACTTATTTTTTAATCTTTGCTAAGTTTCTCATCATTCCAAAAAAATTGCTAGATACTTCTCACTTTCGCAAGAGGCTTAATATATGTTTTAACAAAGTTCAGCTTATTTTTTCAAATAACCTTTATGAAAGTTAAGTTTATTTTGTTATAATTTAATCTGTTTAGTGTGGGGTTATGTGAGTCTAATCGTTCAAAAATACGGTGGAACTTCTGTCGGGACTTTAGACAGAATATTGAACGTAGCGAAAAGAATTAAATTTACAGTAGAAAATGGCAATAATGTTGTTGTCGTAGTTTCGGCTATGGCTGGCGTAACAAACGAACTAGCATCATTGGCAGAAAGGTTGAACTGTACAGAGGGAGACAGGGAGTATGACGCATTAGTCTCATCTGGAGAGCTAGTGTCAGCATCTTTGCTTGCAGCTGCGCTAAATAACATAGGTGCGAGTGCGAGATCTTATTCAGCTTGGCAAATCCCAATTTTAACAGATAATTTATATGGTAGGGCAAATATAGAGTGTATATTTAGTGAAAACTTACTAGATTCACTAAGTTCTGGGATGATTCCGATAGTTTGTGGATTTCAAGGTATTAACAAACAAGATAATTCTACAACAACAATAGGAAGAGGTGGGTCAGATTTAAGTGCTGTATTGTTAGCCAGTTATATAAATGCTGATTTGTGTGAAATTTATTCTGATGTAGATGGCGTATATTCAGCAGATCCCAATAGGATACAAACGGCAAAGTTGATTCCTTATTTGAATTATGACTTCATGTTAGAAATGGCTATGAACGGAGCAAAAATTTTACAAGCAAAGTCTGTTCGTGCGGCTATGGAACATAATGTGAAAATTCGTGTTGCATCTAGCTTTATTGAATCACGTGGGAGTGTGATATGTAATAGTTTACATCATGAAGATGCTGAACTATTTTCTGTTTCTTTGATAAATGATCTGATCGAAATAGCATTTCATGAAGATAAATTAGATATAGTTAATCGTGAGATGCATGAAAATTATATAAAAATATTTGATACTAAAATACGCAATAGAAATTGTTACCTTTTAATTAGTAGTAATGATTTAGCTCATTTTATTCGTGTATTAAATAAAATTGGATTAAAAGAAAAAGAATATAAAATCCAATCTACAAATAATTCATCGGTTTGTGCTGTTTTTTCTAGCGATATTATGAAAAAATGCTTTTTAGAGAAAATTTACTCAATGAAAAATCTAAAATATTTGAGAATGAATGAATCTTCTAATAACAGTATAATAATACTGTTAAACAAACAGAATGCATATTCATTCGAATCATCAATACATGATATGTTTATCGATTCTAGTTTCGTAATATAAATATATTTTATTAGAGCTTCTGCAAAAGTTTGGCATGTTACATTAGGGTATTACTGAATAAAATATACTTAGTGATTGATTTATGTGGTTTATTAATTGTTTCTGCAATATTTTCTGTTTTTTATCCGCAAAAATTTAATAATTTTGAGCTAGAGTAGCGATGCATATTATGATAATATTCCAAGTATTTTTTTTAGGAGATAATTCTGACTTTTGATAACAAAGGTTTTTCTAATAGTAAAGAAAAACATCGAATTAATAGAGCAATAACAGCTCAGGAAGTTCGTTTAATTTTACCTGATGGTCGAAGCGGCGGTGTAGTATCTATAAAAGAGGCTATGAAAGTTGCTTTTAATTATGATATGGATCTTGTGGAAATATCGCCTCAGGCTACGCCTCCAGTTTGTAAGATTCTTGATTATGGGAAGATGAAATATGATATGCAGAAGAAAAAAAATGAGGCTAAAAAAAATCAGAAGGTAGTAGAGATAAAGGAAATCAAGTTGACACCGATGATCGGAGTGAGTGATTTGAATGTAAAAGTATCCGCTATAAAAAAGTTTTTATCTGCTGGCAATAAAGTGAAGCTTAGCTTAAGATTTCGTGGTAGGGAAATTTCACATCAAGATTTAGGTAAGAAGGTTATAGATCAAGTCTTAAGCGAGATATGTAATCTTGGGAAGGAAGAAAATACTCCTAAACTAGAAGGACGTCAGATGGTTGTGACAATCGCTCCGGTCAATGCAAAATAGGTGCATAAATGTGGAATGTAAGTGTTTGGCCATTCCATCTAAGTGATGCGTATGACATATCTGATAGAATTTCCTGTGATTTTTTAGCCGTGTCTGTCGTTGAAAATGTAGATGAGAAGTTTTGGATTTTAGAGATTATATCTGAGACACAGCTTTCTGAAAGAGACCATAAAATACAAAGTGTTATCGATTTACGTGGAAAAAATTTTGAGTGTAAAAAGTTAGATGACGTTAATTGGTTGAAGAAATCTTTTGAGAATTTTAAACCATTTAGTGTTGGAAAGTTTTACATATATGGTTCTCACAATAACAAGAAAACGGCTAAACATTCTCAAATAGCGTTGCAAATTGATGCGGCTACTGCAT
>CAYLKK010000116.1:0-2535 GCA_964384495.1 uncultured Alphaproteobacteria bacterium | reverse complement strand
AACTGAAGATATGCTACTTTGTACATATATGCATGCCTTAGGACTAGGAGTCAGCGAAGACTCTAATGAATAGGATATCGTCAGCGATAGTTGCGATGTCCGGCGGAGTTGACAGCTCTGTCGCTGCGGCTATTTGCAAGGAAAAATACGAAAGAGTTATCGGATGTACATTAGAGTTGTTTAATCCTGAGTCCGCACAGATTGCCATTGATGATGCTTCTGCGGTTTGTAAAAAATTAGGAATAGAACATATAGTAGTTGATAGCAAAGATATATTTAAAGAGTATGTGATAGATTATTTCGTAAATTCGTACAAACATGGTGAGACGCCAAGTCCATGCGTAATGTGTAATCCGAATGTGAAATTTTTTATGCTTGAAAAAATTCGGCAAGATATCGGATTTTGCAAGGTAGTGACTGGCCACTACGCGATATTAGAAACTCGCGATGATCTAGTGTATCTCAGGAAAGCTAAAGATCAAATGAAAGATCAGAGCTACTTTTTATACAGAGTCCCGCAGAATATTTTGCGAAATACAGAATTTCCGCTAGGAGAATTTCAATCAAAATTAGAAGTTAGGCAGGCAGCTGAAGATCTTGGACTTAAAACGTCTACAAAAAAAGATAGCCAAGATATTTGCTTTATAAAAAATTGTAAATATACAGAATTTATAAATTCTGCAATACAAGGAAATATAATTGATGAATTCGACGGTAAAATACTTGCCAAACACAATGGTATAGAAAATTATACTATTGGCCAAAGAAAAGGTTTAGGACTTTCAGGTGGGCCGTTTTATGTCAAAAAAATAGATGCTGATACAAATTCAGTAGTTGTATCTAAAGAATTAGATTATAAAAACACAATTTTTTTAGATAAGGTCGTTTGGGTAAACGACGAAACTTTAGGATCTTGCAAAGTTAAATTAAGGTCTTCAAAACCAGAAAAAAGTGCAGTAATTGATAAAACAGAGTGTGAAGATTATTTTGTTCGATTAGAAGAGCCAGATGTAGGTGTGGCTCCTGGACAGCATTGCGTATTTTATAACAATGAATACGTAATAGGTGGTGGAGTTATAAAGGATTCTATCATGGTATAAAGATATGTCAGATCAATCTTCTTTATTCAGCGATTTATTATCATCAGAATCGAATCCACACAATGTGCCATTAGCAGACAAAATTCGACCTCAAAAAATATCTGATTTAATGGGGTATGAAACATATGCAAAAAAAATATACATAAATAATTTGCAATCAATGATTCTATGGGGACCCCCAGGGAGTGGAAAAACCTCACTTGCTAAAATTTTAGCTAGAAGCAGCAATATTCCATATGAAGAGATTTCTGGTGTATCGTATGGGAATTCAAAATTAAAAGAAATACTAGATAATCGTAGTAGTTTTAAAGACAGTCAAATCTTGGTAATAATAGATGAAATACATCACTTAAATAAATCTCAACAGGACATTTTCTTACCACATTTAGAAAATGGAAAATTGATAATAATAGGAACTACAACAGAAAATCCATCGTTTGAGTTAAGGCCGGCGCTATTATCGAGATGTAAAGTAGTTGAGTTTAGTAGGTTAACTAAAAGTGATTTAATGAACATTTTAGAAAGAGCTGAATTTTTTTCTAATAAATCGCTTAAACTTACACAAGCAGCAAAAGAGAAACTATGCGAAATCTCAGATGGTGATGGTAGGTATTTAGTGAATAGAGTAGAAGAGCTACTTGAGATCAATACAAAAAACTTGATTGATACAAATGAAATGTTGGAATTACTTCCAAAACGCTCAACTTTATACGATAAATCTGGAAATGAACATTATAATTTAATAAGTGCATTGCATAAGTCACTTAGAGGTTCTGATGTTGATGCTGCTTTGTATTGGTTTGCAAGAATGCTTGAAGGCGGAGAAAACCCACTTTATATAGCAAGACGACTTGTGCGCTTTGCGGTAGAAGACGTTGGGGTAGCAGATCCAGAGGCGTTACACCAAGCAATTGATGCGCAAGAAGCTTATAGGTTTTTAGGATCGCCTGAAGGCGAATTAGCGCTTGCACAAGCGATTATTTATCTCGCTACAGCACCAAAATCAAACTCAGTTTATGTAGCATATAATCAAGCCAGAAAATGCGCAAAAACGTTTGGTACATTGATGCCAGGCAAAAATATCTTAAATGCACCAACAAATATGATGAAAAATTTAGGATATAATGAAGGTTATATCTATGACCATGATACGAAAGACGGATACGCTGGTACGAATTTTTTCCCTGATGGACTTGAACGGCAAAATTTTTATAAGCCAGTTGAGCGAGGATTCGAGAGAGAAATTGCTAAAAGGATAAAATGGCTAAATAGTCGTAGGAAAAATTAACTAGGGTTCTTGCTATAGTCAAAATCATGTATTTTTAGATGCTGATTATCAGGACGACGGGAGAGGGGATTGCGAATTATATCGGTCTTGAGTTAAATTTATTGATGAGGAGTAGGACAGAGAGTCTGAGCATTCCAGCTGATTTTG
>CAYLKK010000115.1:0-2540 GCA_964384495.1 uncultured Alphaproteobacteria bacterium | reverse complement strand
AATGTATTTATATACGATATAGGACCAAAATCAGTCAAAGAAATCGAATCTAAAATTTTCAGCAGCAAGACTGTTTTATGGAATGGCCCTGTTGGGAAATTCGAAGATAATGATTTCGCATATGGCACAAAGTGTATAGCTGAAATAGTAGCAGAAGCCACAAATCGTGGGATTGTACGTTCAATAGTTGGTGGGGGAGATACATTTGCTGCAATAAATAAGTTTATGTGCACAGATAAAATATCATACGCTTCTACATCTGGAGGCGCATTCCTAGAATACCTAGAAGGCAAGCAGCTCCCAGGTATATTAGCTGTTTCAGATTAATCACTTATAGAGAACTAGAACACAACTATTTAAATAATATTCTATAGAAAACATTTTATATCTTTTAACGTGTTTATATCCTTTCCACAGTATATAATATCGTAAACTAACTTGAATATTTTTACAGGTGCATTTTTAGCGATAAAGTTAGGGATTGCCTGCGCAGTAAAAACACCTTCAGCTAACTCACCTGCCCATTGTTCCAAAGTTCCGCCTAAAGCCAAAAATTTCCCAAAACGCATGTTTCTTGATTCTTCATTTGTGCATGTTAATATTATATCACCGATGCCACATACACTTTTTACAGTTTCTCTTGAACCTCCAAAAAATTCACTCAATACAGCGATTTCTTCGACTGCCTTCGAAATAACAAACGTTATTGCGCTTTTTCCTAAATTTAATCCATCTAACATCCCGCATAATACAGCCAAAACGTTCTTAAAAGCACCACATATTTGAGTGCCTATCACATCATTATTTGGCTCTAATATGAATCTACTCGTACTAAGCGATTCACATAACTCAGTTGTCATCTTTATATCTAGACCTGCTAAAGATACACCGGCAGGTAACCCACACACTATTTCTGTAGCAAATGAAGGTCCAGAAAAAACAAAAATATCATTTTTTATAATAGATTTAGCTATTTCAGTTGTAAACAACGCTGTTCCTACTTCTATACCTTTCGAGCATAAAATAACAGGAATCCCTTCACTCAGCCCTATTTCATTTAATTTTGAGCAAACACTTCTAACAGCAGACACAGGTGTACATATAAGTACCTTGCTTGATTTCACGACATTACTATAATCGTCAGAACAAAGTATATTCTCATGTACTTTTGTATCACATAAACTAGGAAATTTTCTTTCTAAATTTATACTATTTTTTGTTTCTTGATTCCTCGTAATTATGAGAATACGATGATTAGCAGAAAAAACCTGAGCTAAAGCAGATCCATATTTCCCTGCACCTACTATACAAATAAAATCACCACTCATAAAGAATCTTCCATTAAAATACACATAATAGTATAATTATATTGCAATTAATGAAAAGTTTATACAATATGATGACTAGATTGAATATACTGTTTAATAAAGCCAAAAAATACATAAATACTATCAATAAAAAGAAATTTAAAAATATCTTGAAAAGTATAAAAAATCTCCCAAAATACACTCATGAATGTAGAGAGTTATTAATACATATCGACTCTAAAATAGCTACAATAACTAAATCTATTAATCTCAATGAATTCACAGAATATTTTACAAGTAAAAATATTCTAGATGGTGTTTTCTTATGCATAACATTTATAGCAATTGTATTGAATATAGAATATTACGTGAACCCAATCGTTTTATTCATTCAGTCAATCACTCTAGTTCTTTTGTATTTAGCCGCTGTAAGCTTTTTCCCCAAGAAAAACTTTATTCTTAAGCACGCGATTGTTTGTATTTTAAGCACTGTTTTATTCTATCCGATTATTTCTCTATCTTACGACCCAGAAATTTCTAGTAGAATCTTTAAACTAATGTTGTTATTTTCATTATTGATCGAATTAATACTTAGAATAGATTTCAGAGGTCGACAAAAGCAAAGTGTTATTCTTTACGTAGGAAGATATGCAAACATAAACTCATTCAAGAAAATTGAAGAAAAATACGATCCATCTATTGTTGTACATGCAGGCTCTGATTTATTTACTAATGGCCTACATTTAAAGAATGTACATCACGCAATTTTCTTAGAAAAATTTTTTAGAGCTTCTAAAATTTTCCCAACAGCTACGAAGATAATATATGCAGGAAATAATGATAAGCATGATTTTACTGACATGCTAAAAATGGCAAAAGAACTACATTTAAACATACTAAAAGCTACGGGAAAAGATTGTGAAAAGATTAGTAAGATATGCTTAGAAGATTTTTTCAATTATCCAGAAGCAGAAATGCAAAAAGCTGCGCTGAAACTATCACAAAAGAAAATTTGCATTCAGTACAATGGTAACTCTATCTTGAAAAAGTTTATCGTTTCCATTGCAAAGAACAATCTGTGTTATATAAGCGTATTATGTCAGACAGAATATCTTGCCACGAACCTATATCAATATTTAAATGACTATGAAAATTGTGAAATTAGACTAGCTAATTTAGAAGAATTTTTGAATTTTAATAAACCAGATATTGCAATCATTACAATGCCTTATT
>CAYLKK010000114.1:0-2544 GCA_964384495.1 uncultured Alphaproteobacteria bacterium | reverse complement strand
GACTTCCACCTCTAACTGATGAATCCTGAGAGAAAGTCTATGTTTAATAGTATCGATAAAAGGGATCCTCCACCGTAATCCCGCATGTGCGATTCTATCAAATTTTCCGAATCTTTCTATGATAGCGCAAGTTTGATGATCTACTACAAAAAATGTGCTACACATGACTATTATGGCCAATGCTAAAATCAATAATAAAAATAAATCAGTTATATACATAATTAACTCCTAATAATAATTTTGATTGTTGCGTTTCTTTCTATGTCGTTGTTCTTTAGTTCTGCCTGTCACTTTTCTATATACGTGCTTAGCTGTATGTTTTGCTATTGTTCCAACAGGGGTGGTGATTCCTTTGTATAAATTCACCAAAAAATTTTGGGTCCTTTTTAATTCATCTATATCAGGCTTCCCTGTGATATGTAACCCATATACATCTAATGCAGTTTCTCCGTTAATATTTGTAACCTGTATTGGAAGATTTTTGCATCTAGAAAGCAATTTTATTAAGCTACCTAATGCATATTTGCTAGCGTAATGTAACAAAGAGTCTCCGTTTTTATCTTTTACCATTGACAAACCTGAATTTAGCAAAGAAGGTAAAGTCTTATCTTTTCTAATAAAGTTTTCTAGATACTGTTTCCCTCTCAAGAGTTTCTTAGACTTAAACATTAAATGCATTGCTGTGTTTCCAGTCCTATCAAGCATATTATAGGCTGTTTCTGGCATATTCATAATATCCTGTAGAATACTCGAATTTTGCAAAGAGTTTGCGACAATGCAACCTGGAGTATCGCCTAATGCATTTTTTCTATTTTGCAATCCGAATATTTGATTACGAAACAATAATTCGATCCCTTCTTTGTATCCGCATAAAGCCATAATATGCAATAGATTATTTTTATAATTATCTATATCTTCATAACAATAACTTTTCCTGTTTTCCATAATCCATGCTAGAGTCTCACTATCTTGTCCAAGAATCAGCAAAATAGATGCATCAAACCCAAGAAAAGTTCTATGTAATCTATTCCTATCTTTTAGCATATTACCGTTTATGATTAAGTTTTTGATCTTATTTTGCTGTTGTTGATTGTTTAAAAATGATACATCAACATTTGACAGCGCGTTTACGATGTCTTCTTGCCCAAGAGCAAACGCAACTTCAGTGGCAGTATAACCTTCACTTCCGTCTATGCCATTTCTTATGTTAATAATTTCAACTGCTTTATTTCTCCCGAATTTACTAGTAATGAGGTTTATTGACTTGGTAAGGCCCAACTTCCACCCTAATGATGCCATATAATGAAATATTGTATTTCCAAATTCATCTATTTTTTGCGTACATAAATCTGGATATGTTGTTAGTAAAATTTCTAACATATCGTCTTGTTGTAATGCTACTATCGGATACAATGGAGAATGACCAGTAGATGTTGTAATTATCCGATTATTATTGTATATTTTTTTTAAATCACGCTCTATATTAAGCGAATTGCGACTTCTGTTCTCGCCTTTGGCAAAGTGTAAAAAAATGGTATTTGCAGTACTCGCGCAATATATCTCATCATCTATTATTTGTTCTTCATGTGTGACTTCTTTGTAGTTTCGAGCTAATTGCGTGTTGTCATATAAGAAAAAACTGCCAGCAAGTTTGCTTAAACTATCTAGCCTCGTATCAAAAGATGTTTCTCTATTTCTGAAATTAGAATCATTTCGTATTCTTTTGTTGGTATAGCTATCTCTTGTGTAACTACCAGCATGCAAGCAATAAGAATTTGTATTTAGCAAAATTAATGACAAAAAGTTTAAAATATATACGTAATTTCTCACTGATACATCTCCCGTTTATGAAAATTTATTATAGCAGCTTAATATTAATTAGCTGTTAATATAATATATTCTTTCATAGTCGTGTGATACTTAATATCATATTTCTTGACTCTAATAGCAATTACTCCGTTCTGCTTCTATTTTTAATCTGCAAAATAAGCAAATGTCAATGCGTATGGAATTGCTATCAGTACCGTTTTATCCACGAAACGCCTACATCGCCACCAGATGTCCCCTCGACAAAAATCTGCGGACTCACATTAACTCTTATATTAACGTTAGCGTTTTCTTTCTCAAAATTCTTCTTAACTCCAACATATATTTTATCTGTTACATATGTACCTGCATTTACTGCATATGTCTCTTGTCTATTAGATTGATTCACTTCTTGATGAATTCCTATGTTTAAAAACGTCAATTTCTTCAATATATCTAGTATAGATTTTGAATCATTTTTAAATGTAATATTTTTTATTGCTTCTTTAATACGTAATGCTTCTGAAATTTTTAAATCATGCATATTTCGTCCAAAAATAATATTTGCAAGGATCTGTTCAGGACTATACTGCGGAGTAGATGATATATCAATAGACATATTAAGGTCATCTTTAGACTTAACATTTATAAATACAAGAAGATTTTTGAAAACACTAGAAGCTAAAATATCAACTTTAGGAATAAACTGATTGCTCTTATCAAATATTAATTCCCCTC
>CAYLKK010000113.1:0-2547 GCA_964384495.1 uncultured Alphaproteobacteria bacterium | reverse complement strand
GAGCGGTATACGATGCAAGGGTAAAAGAACTAAACGATATATACTCAGGCATGACCACAAAATATAAGGAAGGCATCGCTGAAGGAGAAAAAATCGGTATCGAGAAAGGAGCAAAAGAAGCGAAAATCGAAACAGCAAGAAACTTTTTAAAACTTGGATTAACTGTAGAACAAGTAGCTAAAGGGACAGGGCTTTCTATTGCTGAAATTGAGGTTTTAAAGAATTCGTAGAACTGGTATGAGTTTTATGTCTTAATAAATTCAGATTGTCGCTAAGCGAAATTGACTATTTTCATCCTGTCACAAAGATAATAACAGATAAATTAGTAAAAATTAATGTAAAATTTCAAGCAATCTTGATTACGTATATAGCACTTAAGTATATCTTAATGTTCCAGTAGTATAATTAAGTAAATTTACTTTACGTGAAGGATATAATGAAAAATATTCTAAGAAAAATACTATTACTGTTTGTATTTGGAATCCTAAGCCAGCCGTGCGTTGAAAATACATGCTTTGCTTCTAAGCCGATAAAAGACCTGAATGCTATTAGTAAATTATCTAAAAAAGATATATGGGACATTATTGTAGAGATAGCAAAGTCAGATAAACAACCTGAATTAGGTACGAACATAGGAAAACTTATTGAAGGTAATGCGACACTATTAAACCAATGCGAATCTTTTAAAGATGTAACATTTGCTGAGTTTGTAAAAAATTTAAGCGGAGATACACTGGTTGATGCTTTTACAACGAAGACTTTTTATTCCCTGGATTCTGATTGGAATGAAAAAGAATGGAAATATGTAGAAATTAATAAAAATATAGAAGAAAAAATCAACGATACACTAAAGCAAATAGCAAGTAACCCTGCTGGGAAGCTGTTAATTGTCAGATTGTTAATACAAATAGATATTAGAGAAAAAGAGAGCCTGCCAGTTATTAGCAAGCAAATCACCTTCTTGAACCAAAACAAAGAAAATGATTCATTCTGCTTTCGCAATTGCAGTTACGGAGAATACGATGAGTTATACATAATTTGTGCTTTCGATGATTTGAAATCTGCTGGCGATGTTGTGCTAACCAATGTAAATAGTGCGAACTATGAATTTAAATCTATAGCACCTGGAATTCCTGAAGATGTGGCTTTATTTCACGAAATGCTTCATATGTACCATTATTTAAATGATATGGATAAGCATAATAGATATAGAATGTCATTAAATGAAGATGAGCTAATGGCCCCAAATGATAATCCTGTTTTTAAATACTATTTCGAAAATATTAAAGAAATAAATGATGAAGTAATAGTGTGGAAAATCGAAATGCTAAAAGAAGAGCCAAAATACACAATTAATTGCGAAGAATTGCTAACAATTTGTGGTCTTTCCCCAGACGTTAAAGGCTACGAACCTGGAGATGAATTGTCAGAAAATTTATATCGTTTCTTTAGAGAAGAAAAATCATTTCGTTTTGGGCATACCGTAATGAATTTTAATTGCAGTAGAAAAACAATAAACAAACTAGTTGATAGCTTACAAAAAATATTAAATAAATTTGGGACTGGATACACAATAAAAATAGAAGATTTAGTTTGTTCTAATTGTGAAGCTTTTGCAGAAAACGATTTTTTTCTTAAAAAAAATTCTGGCGATTATGGTAATATAAAGAATAGTTTAGAAACCTTATTAATTGTAAAATAGTGTAGTTTTAAAATTTGTGGAGTTTTTATGAGTATGAAATATTTTTTTATAGTGGTTTGTCTAAATTTATTGATAGCACATCAAGGTTGTACAATGAATAAAGGAGACTATTGTGAATTTATTACGAAAGATCACTCTGTCGAAATGTACGAAAAAGCGGTTAGCGAAACGACCGAAAAATTCGCAGAATATCTCAAAAAGTACAACCAACATAACTGCGCTTGCAATAAATGTTATGGAAGCTCAGACAAGCTTGGAGTGAATGATTCTTTAGAATTGTATAAAAGGCGAATTATAAAATTAATGCCTAGCTCTTTAGAAAAAGATAAAAGATTCTCTGAATTTAGAGCAGAATATAGATATGCATTGTTAAAGGAAAAATTATTAGAACTTAGACAACGACAATTGTTTGGCGTATCTGCTCACAATTTTAAAGAAATAAACGAATGGATTGATGGTTATACTGAACCCCGGAAGTAGGACCATTTAGTAGTTATTTTTGCGATCGTTTTTCTCAACTTTCGCGTAGATGAAGCTTCGTCCATCCACGATTTTATTATACACATTATTAGGAGTATTGTAATTTAAATTTTGGTGTAATCTCTTAAAATTATAAAAATAAACAAACTGTTGTATATGTTTTTTCACATCATTTATATGCTTAAACCTCTCGAGCAGAGCAGTTCCGTGCTCGATAGTTCTCCAAAATCTTTCAATAGCCCTCTTGCGAAAGTGAGTTATGTATAAGATATGATATGTTTTCGGTGGGAGTTTTGTGTTGCTATTTGTCAAGAGAATTTTAGGTTGTGTATTCCTGAGATTATATTGAATCTAAGGTGTAGTTT
>CAYLKK010000112.1:0-2588 GCA_964384495.1 uncultured Alphaproteobacteria bacterium | reverse complement strand
CATTATACCGCTTTTTTTGAGAATATTTTGAAATTTTTCTACATTCGCTCTATCGCTACGTTTGAATGAACATCCGTTCCATGTATTAAACATTATCAAGTTAACTCTGCATTTTATTCCAGGAAGCAATTTAACTAATTCTTTAGCTTGTTCTGGTGTATCGTTTATTCCTTTAAGCATTAGATATTCAAAAGTTATATAATCTGTATTGCTTAATTTCTGGTATTCTTTGACAGATTCTAATATAGCAGCAATATTATACTTCTTATTAATTGGCATGATTTTCGAGCGGACTTCATCGTTTGGCGCATGCAGAGATATCGCAAGCTGCACTTGAAATCTTTTGGCAAAATCATGTATATGATCAGTTATCCCTGAAGTCGAGACTGTAATTCTGTGTCTTGAAAAATTTAAACCATTCTTATGTAGCATAATAGAAAGCCATGGACACAGATTCTTATAATTAACAAAAGGCTCCCCCATTCCCATAACTACAATATTTGTTATTTTTTCATTTGATTTTACTAAATAATTTATCCAAAATAAAACTTGCCCAATTAACTCGCCTGCAGTTAAGTTACGTTCGAATGATTGCGTCCCTGTATTGCAAAATTTGCAGCCCATTGCACAGCCCACTTGAGTTGACATGCATAATGTCACTCTATCTGCGTCTCGAATAATTACGTTTTCTATAGTTCTACCATCTGGCAATTCTAAAAGCGCTTTTTGAGTTCCATCAATAGACGTTTGTATGTTCAATAATTTGAGAGATCTAAAATCGAATTTTTCATATAAAGCACTCCTTACTTTAGCTGACAAATCAGTCATATCTTGAAAGTTAGAAATCCTTTTTCTATATAGCCATGGAAACACTTTTTTTGCGTCTAATTTCGAAAATCCAAGTTTCTCAAATTCAGCAATTAATTCGTCTAAATCGTAATTATATATATCTAATTTTTGCATTATATTATTTTTTTTTAATTATCAGAATATTTCGCAGACATACAAGCACTTCTTGCCAATGAATCGGCTCTTTCATTTTCTTCATGCCCAGCATGCCCTTTTACCCAATTCCATGAAATTCCCATTTTATTTGTAATTTCCAATAACTCTTTCCACAGATCCTGATTTTTTACAGGTTGTTTCTGTGAATTAACCCAATTGTTTTTTACCCAAGAATCTATCCATACAGTAATGCCGTTTTTAACATACTGGCTATCTGTGTACAGCTCTATGTTATCAACGATCCCAATAGAATGTACTTTATTTAATGCAGAAATAACAGCCTTTAATTCCATTCTATTGTTTGTTGTATTTTTTTCAGATCCGAAAATATCTATGATATCTCTACTTGTTTTTATTACTGCAGCCCACCCTCCTGGCCCAGGATTTCCGCTACATGCGCCATCTGTATATATGCAAATTTTTTCCATGAAAAACTCTATAAATAGAAAAAGGCCGACTATAAATCGGCCAATAATAGGTGAAAAAATGAAGTTAAAAACCGTCTCTTTCTATCCGTCTCTTATTAAGCTTTCTAGCTCTGCGGATAGCTTCAGCCCTTTCTCTTACTCGTTTCTCAGATGGTTTTTCATAATGACGTCTCAACTTTACTTCTCTGAAAACACCTTCTCTCTGCATTTTCTTTTTTAACGTTCTCAACGCTTGATCAACACCATTATCTTTTACAAAAACTCGCACTTTGCCTCCAAATAAAAATTAAAATAAATTATCCCTAATGGAACTAAAAAAATCTTTTAACAAAACACTACATTCTGTCTCTTTTAAACCACCTACCACTTTCAGATCAAAACTTTTGTAACATTGTACCATACTTTCCCCGTGAAATACAGCTCCAGTTTTAAAAGAATATGCACCAAAGTAAAGTTTTTTTATTTTCGCTAGTAATATTGCTTTCATACACATCGCACATGGTTCTAAAGTAACAAATATTTCACAATCATCAAGACGATGTGTCTCTAATTTGTTACATGCATTGCGAATCGCTATAATTTCAGCGTGAGCTGTAGAATCGTTGTTCGTCATTACTAAATTATGCGCTGATGTAATCAATTTATTGTTTTGTACGATTGTCGCTCCTACAGGTACTTCTCCAATTTTATACGCCATTTTCGCCTGGAAAATAGCTGCATTCATAAACTCAGATTTTTTAAAAAGCATAGAAACAACGATGAATGGCGGATGGGGTGGGATTCGAACCCACGAAGGAGTTGCCCCCTTGCCGGTTTTCAAGACCGGTGCCTTCAACCGCTCGACCACCCATCCATCTTCTCTGAATTTTATATGTTTTCTTTGAGAAAGTAAAGCTAGCTAGAATTATATTCTAACGCTTTTGTACTTAGTTTCGAAAAATAGACATGCGTTTTTGTTAGTTCGAGTAATACTTATTAAACATCATGCAAAAGCGATTTATTCCATTACCAAAAACGCATCTATCACATCTCGTTCTTTTGTTGATAAATGACTGTACTTTCTACTCTTTTTAATATATTCTTTCATAGTCGAGTGATCCTTAAAAAAAATTAAATTATATATCAATAATATCCGATCCCTCGACTCTCCTCTCC
>CAYLKK010000111.1:0-2633 GCA_964384495.1 uncultured Alphaproteobacteria bacterium | reverse complement strand
GGCAGATTAAAGTAATACTCCGTCCGACTTCTGTTTTTTAATCCTTAACACTTTCCCTTGACATTTTTC
Source organism: uncultured Alphaproteobacteria bacterium (assembly GCA_964384495.1). Classification (GTDB taxonomy): domain Bacteria; phylum Pseudomonadota; class Alphaproteobacteria; order UBA3830; family CAYLKK01; genus CAYLKK01. The sequence goes on along the minus strand of CAYLKK010000111.1, from coordinate 2,564 downwards.
TGTTGTTAAACTATATAAGTTAATGTAGTATTAATGTATGTTTTTTTAGGATAAAAATATGTCAAAGAAAAAGTTACTAATAACAAGTATGATTGCGTTTGGAATATTTTCTAGCGCAGAAGGGATGTATGGATTGCCAAAACTTAATCTTACCACTAGGAATACAAATTCAGTAAGTCAGTTCAGTACTGTTTCTCAATCTGCTTCTATTACAGATGCACGGAATGCTCTGGAGATTGGAATGGGGACTAATGAAAACGAACCTATCGAGAATGAGATTAAAATTTCAAGAGAGGAGTTCGAAAAAGCGACAATTGCAACTTTTAAGAAAGGCTTAAACCATTATCTTGATATTGTTTTTGATGATATGGATGGAGCAAATGGAGACGAACAAAAAATGATGAAAATACTTGTTGAGGCATTTAAAAATTTAAAGAAGTGTCTAGAAACTAACGATCCTCAACAAAGGCAGGCTATTATTTCCGAATATAGAGATTTTATTTTTGATGTTAGAAGAAATGGTTTTTTCCGCAAAATTACGTCCATACCCTTTGGTGATACGGTCATAATCAATGCCTTTGCTAAGGCAGGTCTCGATCCATTCGGAGGTTTAGGGAATGAATTAGCGTTAAGTTCTCCCGATAATTACTGCGTATTTATAGCATCTAGATATTTTGAGACAATTGAGGATCATATCAATTTGGCGCGGACATCATCTCGATTTAAGTGCAATACGGAAAAATTTCATTACAATCCAATATCTGTAGATGGCCAAACAGTCAAATTGTTCCCTAATGTAGAGACGTTACATATTTATAATGAAAATGACCAATATGTAAATGGTGGAAGAATACAACAGTATGTAGATTGGAGTGAGTATTCACTCATCGAAGTTCCTTCGATAAGATGCGAAAAACGAGAACTTGGATTCGAGCACATTGAATTCAAGAATGTAAAGGGTAATAGTGAATTTTTCTGTGATTTACCAAGAAGCGTAGTGCAAGAGCTAGCTGAAGAAGGAATTATTACATTAGGTGAAAATAAGAATAAATATGAAACGAGAAATATTAAGAGCATAGATCTAGTTAAGCTTGGAAAAAAGTATAACGTGAGAATTAGTGGCCTTAAGAGGGGCTGTTTTAATGGTTGTCATTCATTAGAGGAGGTAACTATTCCTAGTACTTGTTATAGAATCGAAGATGGTATTTTTAATACTATCGACCTTCGGAGGACAAAGGGAGGCTACGAAGACTGGGAGGAGAATGAAATACCAATCTGTACTGAAAGAGTTTATGGTAAGGGTCTTTGCAGGTCAAGTGAAAAAATGCCTAAAATAATCGCAAATAATTGTAAAGATTTGTGTGGATGGCAGTCAGACAATGTTATAAATATTTACGAAGCAATGCGACATAACGAGCTGTTTTTTTCGAGAAAATTAACTTCCAGTATCATGGAGAGGTTGTCGTCTTTTCATTTTGCTTACTTAGCGTTTTTACATATCAACGTTCCAAATGGAATTACTCGTTTAGATGATGGATGTTTTCAAAACTACGATATACTTCAATCAATAACTCTTCCGTCTACGCTTAAAGAAATTGGAGATGATTGCTTCAACTACTGTCCTTATTTAACAACGCTAGAGATACCAACAACTGTTACCAAACTAGGCCGTTATATTTTCAGTGAAAAATTAGCAGATACGTCTATGGAAGAGGCTTTTCGCGAATTTGTTATTATGGAGAGACAACGGTGGAAGAAGGACAATTGCGAAATGCGTTTTGACCATGTTACAGAAATGAGTGTACGTATGGACATATTGCGTCATGATGTGAATTACCGGCGAAGAAATATTGGAGATGGGATTCGATGTATAACTCAATTAAAATTAAAATCTTTCGGATGCCTTGATTTTGCCGAACCTCAAAATATGGCTGAATTTTCAAAAAAATATTCAGAACTAACTTGTCATATGCTGTTTTGGGAGTATCGCTCTAGTAACTTAATCGGTCTAGAAATTCCAACAACAGTTACGTCGCTTAATTCAGCGCTTCTCTGCTTAAGAAATGTATCTAGTCTAACTTTCTCAAGCTCTATTGAACCGGTACATACGAATAAACAAAGACCCATTAAGATACTTGACAGCTGTCATGAGTTAAAAGAATTATATATTCCATTATATATGCCAGGGTTATCATATAAATGTAGTGTTTTAAACTGTACTAATTTAACCGCAATTCATGATGTAAATAATCCAAATAATGGTCCAGTAACACTTACTCCGGAGAGAAATCTTTCACAACAAGTAGCACAAGCAGTGTTAAAACTTAGAGAGCTGGTATTAGCTAAGCAAAAGTAGGGTAAGCTGAAATTAATATGAGCCATCTTCGTAATTTGTGAAGATGGCTTTATTTTTATAAAAAATTATCACTTTTATGGTTATTGTGTAAAAAAGACAAATTTAAAACCCTCATCTGAAAAGACTCAAAACATATCAAATAACATATATTTAAAGTTTAATCGTTTCTTAATTTTATTGTAATAAAATGGCAATTGTTAGCTTTATC
>CAYLKK010000110.1:0-2635 GCA_964384495.1 uncultured Alphaproteobacteria bacterium | reverse complement strand
ATGCATATTTATAGTATTTTGACCACTTGAAATCTTATAAGCAGTTTCTCTTGCTATTTTTATTAATTCACTCGAATTTTCAATCAAGTAATCAGCAGGAATTGTTAGTATTATTCCATCTAATGGACGTCTAGGCCTAAAATATCTAAAAACTTTACATAAGAAATTCCAAAACTCCATAGATTCTGTAAAAAAAGTATTACTAGGCACCTCAAACAAAATACTGTTATCAAAAAGCTTCCAAGTATCTTCATGATTTTTTTCTTCGCCTGGAAGGTTCATAAATCTCAATCCATCAAGCAATGTAGTTTTACCTGAACTTTTTGGCCCAATGACTAAGTATAGAGGCAAACGATAACGCCAATTCCTATCAAATGTTGATTTTTTTAGCAATCTCATAATTTTTAAAAACGATGTAATGATAGGACCAATTTTTACCAAACCTAAGCTATACAAAATATTCATGAAATACGATGAAATTAATGGGATTTGCTCGGTTCTCATTAAATCAAATGCAGTCTTAATATCGTGAATATCATGATTTATTGTAGCAGCTTTTTTCGGCAATTTCGGAGATTGATTCTTATTGCTTAAAACTACCATAATGACAATCATCGTAATAGCGAGAATCAATCCAATTACACAAATTCCTAAAGCTATATAACTTGCATATCCTTTAGAACTGTTTACAAGGTTCGCTAAACTATTCATAAACCTCCTGAATCGCAATCTCTTCTATTTCATTCATCTTCGCCGATATAGAACTAGTATTAAAAAACCAATATAAAATCCCGAAAATTATAAAAACCACCATTCCGAAAGAAATAACTCTATTCCATGACGCTGGATCTGGTAGCAACACCTGAACTGTCTGCATAACAGAGTTAGTATATTCTTCATCGAATAATCGAAAATCTCTGATTTCTGCACTATGATCGACCGCCACTATAAATTGATACAACTTATTTCTGTAATTCGCTATTTCCTGACTATCGATCTCACCTCTAAATTTCCCCCTAAACCCAAGCGCTAACATTTTTAAATAAACTTCAGCTAAATCTGAAAATAGAGCATTCCCTTCTAAAAGTAAGTTATCTATTCTTTTAAAGATCAGTTCTCCTGAAATATGCGAACTAAAAAATGCAGCTTCCAATAAATGAGCCTCCCAAAATGCTTTTCCATCCCAATTTATATTCAAGAAAAGCTCATCTGCTAAAGCACACATTGCATACAAAGATTCACCTAAATCTTCATCGATAAAAGATGTAGAAGCAGTTCTAGTCGTTGAAAAAACTACCATGTTTTTTTTTAGAAAAGCTTCCATCTCATTGAAAATTTGAATCGGCTCTAAATGTTCTCCACTATTTATGGCATTGATATGATTTAACAAAATTTCACAAAAGTTGTTAAATATAATATTTATCGATTTTTTACGGAGAACATCTGTATGTGTAGCTGATATTAATGCGTCCATTCCCATAGCTATTTCTTAACATAAAAAACTATTTCTTCAGGTATATTTTCATCTGTATTATTTACAAAATATAAAAATTCAGACGCAGCGATATACTGATCTTTTGATTTTATTTCTAATACTATAGCACCATGTGGTGGAACTATATTTTCCCCTCTTTCCAACACATTCCTTTCAGCTCCTAAAATCCGTCTTTCCCTAACTATTTCTATACTACTTTCGCTGGCTATTTGAACTCCATTTATCCATTTTAGTAACTCATTGTCTGATTGAGAAAACTTCTTCTTTATGCTAACAAAAAACACTGTTTCATTAAGCCAATTTTTTTCAATTTTCAACTTAAATTTGTTATTTTCTTTTTCAAATGGGATTGTCACAAAAGGTTGCTTTATATACGTTATTGATTTTTCACAAAATGCTACTAGTTTTGAAAATACATCTAGAACATTCTCGTGATCGTATTTTGGTAGAGAAGGTATAGTTTGTTCAACATTTATCGCAGCCAATTCAGCGGCTATTTTTAAAAGATATTGATAACACAAAAAAGGAGAGACAGAGTCGAGTTTAAGCAATGCTTCTATCGGCAATGTAGCACGAATAAGAGATCTTAAGCCGTTTTGAATTTCAGTTCCAAGAACAAATGAAGCATTCCCTACTCTATCAGCAAAAAAACTAATTTTATTTCTCAAATGAGCTACTAGAGTCCTAATTAATTCCATAACTTTTGAGTGTGTATGGAATATAACACTAGGAGGTATGTAATCAACAATATCCACACCATTATTTTCAGTCTTTTTTACATATAATAATGGGAAGTGAATAAAACGTGCGTCGATTTCCTCTTCCAATAAAATTTGTAATTTTGGCTTTAAGACACATACATCTTTCGGATTATTACCTGTATTAATATCCTGAACACTCTTATGTACTCCAGTATAATATCTTTGACTATTGCCTGATATCAAATTTTCTCCATATACATATCGAGATACAGCTAAATGTATTTTTATAATGTCAGAAGTACTATCAAGATTATTTTTTATATCTCTCTCTAATGGATTATCTTTCATAGCATCAAAATCAAAAAACAGTCCATCTTGAAATACACCAGATGTTTTCAACACTCTAATTACACCATTTGCTAATGCAGATGTATCTATT
>CAYLKK010000109.1:0-2655 GCA_964384495.1 uncultured Alphaproteobacteria bacterium | reverse complement strand
GTTTATGTGGCAGTGTGCTTTTTTTATGGAGTTTATGTATTCCTTGGTAACCAGAGTCTGCTAGGACTTCAACGCCTATTGGAATTTTATCGCTCTCTTTTCTTATCTTAAAATCATGAGTTTTACCTGAGAATACCTTCGATACATTTATAATTTTTCCGTTTTGTGACACCATGATTTCCACCTTTTGCGTATGTTTCTTTTTCTTGCCTGAATAAAATTTTCTTTGTTTTCTAGTTGGTCTTTGAATCTGAATTTCAGTTGCATCTACCACAATTGTTTCAAGATCAGATTGCGTTAAATCTCTCTTTTTTGGGATATTCATAACTTTTGCTAGCATAGGCTCTAGCCTTTGAATATGACGATATATGTTAGACTCGTTTAGATCGAACAGCATCTCCATAAACTTAAAACTTACATAAAATCTATAGTAAACTAAAACTAACAGAACCTCATCCTCAAGGCTCTTTATCTTAGAATTCCTACCCGAGACCTTCTTGCTGTCTACAAATTTATCCCACAATGGCCGAACTTTTCTCACTATCTCTAAAAATTCTGATAAAGTCACTCCACTTAATCTTGAAAAATTCTTCTTTTGATTACATAATTTAGCGAAACTTAGCATTTTCTCATTTTAATTTTCGCTAAGTTTCTCATCATTCCCAAAAAATTGCTAGATACTTCTCTCTTTCGCAAGAGGTTTAATATGATTCGTTCTGAATATGTGTATGTAAATGTGTAAGTTTTGATATGATTGTATATAAGAAAATCAGTTCTACTTCTATTTTTAATCCACGTTTAATCCCCAGTCTATTGAATCTTGTTGATTTGTGCTGTATAATGAAAAGGTGTTGTGGGTGATTAGCTCAGCGGTAGAGCATCTCGTTTACACCGAGGAGGTCAGCGGTTCAAATCCGTTATCACCCACCATTAGAATTAGTGATTAATCAGCATATTTAGTTTATTCGCTCTGCAGTGTGTGATTCAGTTTCTATTTCTTTTGCTATTTCGTCTAGCACTTTTTCTAATTCATCTTTGTTTTTCGCAGTCTTATATGTAATTTTTGTATTATAATCCTTTAATTGTGCTTTTACGTATTCGAGCTGATTATTGTCGTATATTATAAAATATATCTTATTTATATTTTCATCTACATGCTTAACAACCTCATAAAGCGCTTTCTTGGCTAAAACACTCGTTGGAGATTCATTCACTATGGTCCCTTTATCTTCATCATGTACGACGACTTGCCATCCAGCAGCGAAAAATGTTCTATTTATCGGGTTTGTAAATTCTGCATAAACTAATCGCGTAGGTTGTTCACTTATTCTTACCCAGGCTCCATCGTCATTTACTAACACTTCCTGGCTTGGTCCTACAATCGCATTTTTTGCGTTTTTTGTGTCGTATGGTATAAAAAAGCTATTTAAACCGTTTAGATAGCCGATTTGCTTAAAATACATACCTGTACCATCTCTGGTACTAGATTCTTGCATCATATCATAGCTGGACGAAATTATATTTCGTTGCACATCGTATCTATTTTCTAGTAAAACAGTTATATCAGCTGTTCCATACAGAGGAAATAACGCCATATTAAATCCGTTATTATTTTGATCTTTGTTTCTCAATGTTTCGAAATAACCAGTAGTCATATTGTATTGAAATTCCTCTTTTTCTGTTTGTTGCTGCTGTAATTTAATACTGTTTTTTGCATTTTCATAATATGTTACTGCATTGCTATAATTATTTACAGCCTCTTGGTAAGCTTTCCCATCATTGGCCTTACGCTTATTGCATTTTTCTTCACATATTGGAATTTTTGTTCCAATTGGATATCTTGGAGTTGCTGGATTATGGACACCAGCTTCACATGATTCATTATACCAATTTTCTTCACCTTCGACCGGAGACAATTCTACTCCGTAATACTTTAATTTAGCATAAGCTGTTGCACTACCATCATTAGATGGAGAATCTGAACTTTCACCCAATTTCAGTAAAGAGTCCTCAAGTTCATTTTGTAGCGCTTCATAGGCATCGTCTAGCGTATTTTCGGCGTTAGACAAAGCATCTTGTGCTTCTGTAACTGCATTCTGTAACTTTTCCAGCGTATCAGTACATAAAGACTGGCAAAGTGTTCCAGTTTCTTTTATCTTTATACATGGATTAATATATCCATTAGCGATTTTCATTTCGCCAGTTGATATATCTGTTCCATTCGAAAAAGTTACAGCGTTATTCTTATTCCCACAAATTACTGATCCGATTGTTTTCCCTTCTTCTAATAACTTAGGCGCTCTGTAATATGCTTTTTCATATTCTTTTTTCCCGTTGTCATCATTAGGGATTATCACTTCATTTGTAGACAAAACTCCAGAGATAAAATCGCCTGATGTTGTATAATACTCCCGAGTGTCTTCAGATTCAGTATCAGTTGGTAATTCACCTTGATAATTTTTAGGATAAATATTTAAAATTTTTGTAATAGTTTTTTTCTGTGGTTGCTGAGATTGTTGAGGCGTTGTGTTTGTAACGGCACCAGACATTGTTTGTACACTAGAATAAACACCTTCTGTAACTTTTCCTATCGTTCCCGACTGAGTCCCATCTGGTTCTGTTATTTGTTCCTGCGGAGAAACCGGACTCTCTATC
>CAYLKK010000108.1:0-2701 GCA_964384495.1 uncultured Alphaproteobacteria bacterium | reverse complement strand
CAGAACAGTTGTTAGAGTACGATCGTTACGCATGGAAAGAGGAGGAAATCCAAACAAGAATCAGCGATGCGATATTAGCTGGAGAAAAGGAATGGCGAGAGAAAGGTAGAGCTGAAGGAGCAAAAGAAGCGAAAATCGAAACGGCAAAAAATGCTTTAGCTTTGGGGTTGTCTATAGAACAGGCGTCTAAAATATCTGGCTTAACTATTGCTGAAATTGAAGTCTTAAAGAATTCGTAGAACTGGTATGAGTTTTACGGCTTAATATATTCAGATTGTCGCTAAGCAAAATTGATTATTCCATCATGCTACAAAGATAATAACAGATAAATCAGTGGAAATTAATATAAAATTTTAAACAATCTTATAACGTATGTAGCACTTAAGTATATCTTAATGTTCCAGTAGTATAATTAAGTAAATTTACTTTACGTGAAAATTACAATGAAAAATTTTCTAAGAAAAATACTATTCCTGTTTGTCATTGGGCTCCTAAACCAATCATATATTGAAAATACATGCTTTGCTTCTAAGCCGACAAAAGATCTAAATGCTATTGGAAAAGACGATATATGGGACATTATTGTAGAGATAGCTAATGGGAAAGTGCAACCAAAATTGGATTATGATATGCAAAAAATATTAGGAAAATATAATATCGAGGCAAAAGAAAAAATAACATTTGCTGAGTTTGTAAGAAATTTAAATTGGAAGACGCTGGTTGATTGTTTATTAGAAAAAAACGTTCTTAAGCTCGGAGATGAAGAGAATACATTAAAGGGTATCATATATACAATTTCCAATATGTCATCTGGAAAGTTATTACTTGTACGAATCGGTATAGCTAACCAAAAAAGCACGAATTCGACGAAACAAATTAAGATTAAATTTGGTGATGTATGTAATATAAATTTTAAAGATAACCTAGTATCGATAAATCAGAATATCGCTGACAGTGTGTGTTATACGACATTTAGTAAGACTAAAGGAGAAAATGATTCTATTCTAATGAACGGAAAATCTAAAGAAGCCGGAATAGATGTGGCTTTATTTCACGAATTAGTACATGCGTTTCATCGGATAGACAATGCTTGTAGGCGTTATGCTTATAGCTTAGGCGGGAAGTTAAATTGCAAAGTGAAAACAATGGGAGAGTTAGCAAAACACATGGTAAGAAACGCAAGGGAGCACCATTTATTTAAATATTACTATAAAAATGTATGGAGTGAAGATGAAAAAAAATTAAAAATATCTCTCATGCCATGGCATGTAAAAGATTCTATAAAGGACGAATTTTATGTTAACTTTGAAGAAATGCTTACGATTGCCGGATTACCAGTTGGTGCCGAAGGATATGAACCAGGAGATGAATTGTCGGAAAATTTATATAGAAGAGAAAATGGATTGCCTTTGCGGTTCGGTCATAAAATGTTCACTTATTACGAATCTAAAGAAGTGTATGAAAGCGTTAAATCGTGTGTAGAGACGAATTTGAAAGCGATTGAAATTCTATCACAAGGCCAAGAGTATGCTGAAAGATTTTCAGAAGAAGAAAGCGAACAATATGTGAAGATAGAAGGATTATCCGAAAAAGAAGGCTTCAACGGTATGTATTATTATACTATAGATGAAACACATGATTTTTTGGTAGACACAAAATTCAAAGAACCATTAAAAAGAATATTTTTATCCGATAGCAATGAAGAATCTTTATATTATTATATAAAAACGTGCTATAATAACAATGTTTTAGATGGAAATAAGTTCTTGCTGAAAGAAGAAAACGAATTCGGAGATTTATAATGAGGTTGTTTTTTATTCCATTGTATATATTAACATGCGTTTTAAATAGCAGTATAGTTAATTGTTCTAAACAAACGTCTGATCATGGTATCACACAAAAATATAATAATGCTTACGCTGAAACAATACAAGAAATTAAATTGAGGATTGGTGATCGCAGTGCGGGAAAATCTGGCTGCTTCGGCTTTGATGATACTGTCGATACTATGCCACTTTGGTGCTCAAAATTAAATTACTTATGCACAGATGAAAAATTAAAATCAAAAGTAGGAAAAGACAATGTTAAATCTTTACATGATGCATTAGAGGCATGTGGTTTGACAGAGACAGAATTTAATCATTATCTTTCCGACGAATGCTTCTGATCTTCTTGGCGCGTACTCGAAGCTGATTTTATACAGCTTTCGTCAATTGTATGATGTGACGTGTCTAGACTTTTGCTTGGAATCTGACTAATACTGCATTATGCTTTGTTGTTAAAGTTTAGTGGCCAAGCATAGTTAAGCTAAAAGTTTTGCAGCACATTTTAATTATATTTTTTGAGAATCGATTCACTTAACCACTTTCAAATACTCATCAAAGCCCTCAGGTTGGCCTTCAGGGAACAAAATTTCTCTAATTAAATCTGCGCCTTTGCCTCTGCAATTTCCTATTGCATACTTCGCCGCTGCTCCAACAACTTCAACTGGGCTAGAGGATGAAATATGAATTTGTAATTCCTTTGGACAGCGCTCCCAGCCTCTCAAAACCTTATGTAAATTTGGGAAAAATGATATTACACCATCAACTAACTCGCAGTCGACAATTTGCATATTTTTGTATAAAGCTGATGGTGTCTTTATTTTATAATAGCCCTCTTGCGAAAGTGAGTTATGTATAAGATATGATATGTTTTCGGT
>CAYLKK010000107.1:0-2707 GCA_964384495.1 uncultured Alphaproteobacteria bacterium | reverse complement strand
AAACACGAATCCACTATACTGATGAACGAAAACCACTCAAAATCAGTAGGTGGTAAGACTGAAAAAGTAGTAGACCGCGAAGCCCAAAGAAAAGTAGGGAATGTCGGAAAGTATGGAGAATTAACCGATGGGAATCCATTTTTTGATGATATGCAGGCACATCACATTCCGTCGAAAAAGTTTATGGAAAAATATGGCGTTCATAAAAATGACGGTTTGTCAATTATGATGACAAGGGAACAGCATGCAAAAACGAGGACCCATGCTGGAAAGAAACCAGTCCAAATAGATTCGCGGTCAGAATTAGCTAAGGATTTAGTCGATGTTCGTAAAATAATGAAGGAAGATGGAAGCTATACCAAAGAGGTAAATAAAAAACTATTAGATGGAGTTGATCAATTCAAGTCAGACTTTCCAGACGTATTTAAAAAGGAGCAAAAGTAATGGATAAAGAACATAGAGAAACATTAGATAGGATGAAGCATTTCTTTGAAAATTATAAAAATATCCCAGATGAAAAATTGCATGAAGAATGTATGAAAAATTTTGTAGATTTAACACCATCTATAACCGCGTCGAAAGATGATGAAGTTTTGGTAGAGTTACTTACGTTTTTTGAAAGAGAGTTCGACTATGATTTGGAAGGCGTTTGCGAGGATTTAAAATCTCAAATAGGCTCAAATTTTACATTGAATCAACTGTTAAAAGCATTTTATAAGAAATTTGATTATTTAATTCGTAATGATATTGAGATTTGCGTAGAAATGGCTTCATGGTTTTTTTATTGGGGTGAATTTGATGGTTTTAGGGAGATGTTTAATACAGTTAAATCTAATAAATCTGCAGAATTCCTACTCGAATTTGATCGTTGGTATGGGAAAAAACTAAATGACAAAATAGCCTTGCTTCGAGAAGATATGAAAAAGTGGTAATTCTGTTAAGCAGCATGCGCCGCACGAAAATGTCGTCTAGCAATGTGATCAGATTCGCCAAACAAACGTTCGCTTTGTATTCCGATAACTATTTAACAAATAGCAGGTTGAAAAAAAATAACACCCTGTTATAATCATATTATAATTTTTTGACTGGATTTCTATGAATATAAAAAATTTTTCGATGATAAGCGTATGCGCTTTTTTGTGTAATTTCGCTTTTGCTGGTGATATAGAATTAACAAAGCACATAAATACGCATATTTTACAAAACAATAAGTATAGCTGGGGACAAAAAGAGATAGGGCAGGAAGCTTCTTTCAATGTAATAAAAGACATAAATTATTTATACTATGTCGAAAAAAATTGCAATGATGACCAAATTTTGAAGCATTCTGAATTTTACCAAAATACATGGAAGAATATTTTCTGGGAAGCTGAGCAAGATTCTTTAGCAAACATGATTGCCAAGATATACACAAAATCAGATAACGGAAAAAATTTAAAGCAATCTCAAATTAATACCCTATACTACATGTATGATTTATTAAAGCGTGGTTTTAGTGGATTCGACAAGCGCTTTAATACACAAAAAAGTCAAGCTGAAACTGTAAATGAAAAATACATTCCAGGATGGGGAATAGAAAAGTTTGGAGAAAATGTAAATAATGCTATAAAAGATTATAATGAGACATATGAATTATCTATAGATGATAAATCAGTATTTACAGAAACTGAACGAAAGCAGATAGATCAACGCAAAAAGGTCGATTATAAAGAATACGGGCCAGGACAATTGCGAAATTTAGGCATCTTTGTAAAAGAAGGCAGTTTAAAGATCGGTAGTATTAAAATCATAAAACCAGAGTTAAGAAATGAAACCCATTGCCATGTTTTTGATACTGGAATAATAAATACATTTGGTAGTTTTGCGAGTGGCATTAATGATACCGTTTGTCAGTGGAATTCAATAACTGCAAAAAGACAAAATGAAGCACAAAAACGTCAAAAACATCAGGATCTAGAGATTGAGAGAATACGAAGGTGTTTTGATGAAGATACTAACGAGCCTAAAAAAAGCTCATCTATCTTTAATCCATTTGGGTTAGATTTTTCAGACTTTGAAAATAGCCACATTAGTAAAGCAAAAATCGTTTTTGGAAATAAAGCTGATTCTGCCACTTCCAAAGTGGCAGAACACTCTAAAAATAGTTCGTCCATTCTGCTGCCATCTATACCAGTATTCGGCTCTTTCCAAAAGCAAGAACAAACTGAGATGCAAGTAGTTCATATAAAACCATGTGAGCGTACTGAACCTTCTAAAATCGATTTCGATTTGGGGGCTCACGCTAAACTGCTCGACACTCCTGAACCAAAAGAAACAAAGGTGGTAAGATTAGCAAGACAATTTGAAGCAGATGGTCCATTTTGTCAACGTCTAAAAAACTTACAAAAAGATATTATTGCTCAAGACACAAACTATTTTGGAATCGCTCAGAATTTTGTGAAAGCAGTAGTAGAATCGGCTGTAGAGTTTGGTGCTGAGTTAGTCACACCAGGTGGTGTTGAAAATTATCAGAAATTTAAGGCTGGTAAAATATCTGCACTTGAGTATACCAATTTAGTTACGCAGGACATGGCTAAAGATGCAACAGCAGCTGCAATTGGAGCACAAATTGGCGGAGGTTTGGGTGGAGCAGCAGGATTTGCAATGGCAGGCGGAGGCTCAATCCCAGGCGCTGCAGCAGGCTCAACAGCAGGAGCAGCAATCGGAA
>CAYLKK010000106.1:0-2733 GCA_964384495.1 uncultured Alphaproteobacteria bacterium | reverse complement strand
AGAGGTCCTTATTATCAACATGTTGGCGTTTATGTATACAGAATGGAAACGCTAGAGAAATTTGTCAGTTTACAACAAAGCGAATTGGAAAAATCAGAAAAATTAGAGCAATTACGAGCATTAGAATCTGGAATGAAAATAAATGTCGCATTAATTGACGAATTACCTCCGCTCAGTATCGATACACAAGAGGATATGGACACGGTTATAAACTTTATTAATAATAGAGAAATTTAAAACCTCACGTTTATTCATTACTCGTAATAAAAAAATAGCCTCTATATTACATAGAGGCTATAGTATTTTTGTAGTTTATATATAATCGCTATTATTATTTAAAATTTGGCTACTATCAAAAAAGCAGCAACCGCAATAAAATAATTTTACTCTATTATATCACATCCTTCTACTACTTTAAATGAAGATCCACTACGTTCTTCTTCGTTAATAGGCTCATAATTACCTCCTAAAAATTTTGCCAAAAATTTCTCAGCAAATGCTAGCGAAGATTTTCTGTTTAGATCTTTCATGAGGCTATGACCTTCATCTGGATATAGTACGTATACTACAGTTTTCCCTTGTTTTTTTAGCTTATCAACGATTTGATCTGATTCTGCTTGTACTACTCTTGGATCATTTGCTCCTTGTACAACCATCAAAGGTTTTGTAACGTTATCTACATAATTATATGGAGAAATTTTTTCTAAATATTTAACATCTTTTTCGTCATTAGGATTTCCATATGTTTTATATTCCAGAGGAGCGAATTGAGCCCAATATGGAGGGTTTGATTTGATAGTTGTCACCCAATTAGAAGGCCCGCAGAAATCAACGCCGCAACAAAATATATCAGGAAAGAAGGCAAGTCCTGCTAAAGTTGTATATCCTCCAAAGCTACCTCCCATTATTGCAATTTTCCCTTTCTCAGCTATGCCATTTTCTATAGCCCAATTAACGCCATCGATAATATCGTTATTCATCTTTTCGAGATTCCTGTCTATAGCATTAATAAACTTTTTCCCAAAGCCTTCTGATCCTCTATAATTTATCTGCAAGACAGAATATCCTCTGTTAGCCAATAATTGGCTCCAAGGATGAGCACAATATGAATCTCGTGCCCAAGGACCGCCATGAACTAATACCACTAACTTTTTCGCTGTATCTTTAGTGAATGTAGCACTTTTTGTTAAATAGCTTACTAGGTTCAAACCATCCCTTGATTTTATAATTACAGGTTCAACTGGTTGCAGCTCATATTTATCAATAGCAGGCTTAGCTGAAAATAGCCTTCTCAATTCTTTTTTACCACTCCTTCTATCAAAAATATAGTATTCGACAGATTTTACAATTTGATCTCTTGCAACTAACCAGATATCATTATTTCTATTCACACTAATTACTGAACAAATATCGTTTCCGAACTTTTCTTGTAAAAAGTTTATATCTGCGAATTTTTCGTTGATTACGATACTCTTTGGCTTTGTATAATCAGTAGATAATACTGCTGGTTCATATGTATCAGGACACAAATTCGCGATACCTACATCTGAAAGATCGTCTTCTAAAATCGTCGTAAACTTTTTTGTTTCTATATCATATGAAAAAACTGCTGAAGTGTCTCTGCCTATAGAACTGCAACCATACAAAGTTTTTCCATCTTTGCTAAGGTGACTAAAACCAGTATTTTTGGAGTCCTCATAAGAAATTTTAAATATAGAGTTATACCCATTTTCTGTAACTTCAAAATATTCGCTAGAACCATCTGGCATGATCTTTGACACAAATTTTAATTTATAATTGATATCTAAAATAAATCCAGCGAAATTTTCTTTATTCTCAAAAATAAGTTTTTTCTCGCCTGTAATTATATTCAATGAATATATATCAAAAATCGTTGGGTCGCGTTCATTCGTTATGATGCGAATTTCTTCTGGGTAGTTTTCAGAAATTGCGAGTATGCAAGATTTTACTTTTTTATATTGAGTTAGCTCTTTTCTTTCCCCAGTTTCTAAATTGAAACAAATTATATTATCATTTTCATCGCCATCTGCATCTTGATACATTAAAATATGCTTATTTGTCTTTGCCCAACGATAGCTAAACATTCCTACACTTTCTTTAACAGGAAATTTTTGTATGACGTTTAAATCGTGATCTGCAACAACTAATTCAACTGTATTTTCATTTCTTGATAAATACGAAATTTTTGATCCATCTGGGCTTAGTCTAACACTAAACCTATCTGGTTTACTTAATAATACATGTCTTGGTATTAAATTGCCATTTTTATTTGAAACTACGCAATTCGTTTTTTCTATATCGTGATATTGTTTTTTAGTGCACATAAAATATACTCCAAACCCTAATCCTACTAAAATTAAACCACATGCTATTTTTTTAAACATTATGTTCCTATGTACTGAAATAAAAATAGTTTATCATAATTATCGTAAAATTGCTTAAAATATAAGATATTATAAAAAGCAAGTATATATCATTTTTACTGTTGCCATTTATCAACACAATTTTTACATTTTCGTTGTTATTATGAGGTTTCTGTTGAATTACGCTAACTATGGGCATAGTCTATGGTCATGTAGTATAGATAGAGGTTTTATATGTTTTTTAGGTTATTAGTATTTTTGTCATTTTTGTTCTGTTTTGATGCAAATGGAGCTAAGTTTTTTGAAAAGCTTGAGAGAGGTTTACAAAAAACAGATAGGTTTATTACAG
>CAYLKK010000105.1:0-2734 GCA_964384495.1 uncultured Alphaproteobacteria bacterium | reverse complement strand
GATCTATGATGCACTCTTGTGCAATCTCATCTCAAATTTATAAAACGGATGTGGCACAATGAACCATAAGATTGATTTTGTGTTAATTCTATTGTATAGTTCGGCTATCTTATGTTTGTTTTGGGGAAAGAAATAATGAATAACATTGAGACAGAATTAAAGGCTATAATGGCCAAAAGATTAGGTTGCGAAGTTGATAAATTGGTCGATAGCGCTGATATCGTTAATGATTTAGGTGCTGATAGCTTGGATGTTGTTGAAATGGTTATGGAAATTGAAGAAACATTCGGATTAGAAATAAGTGATGAAGAAGCTGCAGAGAAATTAAAGACTGTCGGTGATGTTATTTCCTTCGTTAAAGAGAATTCTAAATAGTTAGAGGTAATATGAGAAGGGTAGTTGTAACTGGTATTGGTGGGCTTTGTCCGCTTTCATGTTGCATAGAAGAAGCTTGGAAGCGTGTTTTGGCAGGTGAGTCAGGGATAGAAAGAGTTTTCGGTTTTGACGTTAGTGACATAAAATCTCAGATTGCTGGGCAGCTACCTACTCATGAAAATCCTAAGGGGGCTTCGTGCTTGTTAAATCCGTTGGATTGGATGGACGAGCGCGAAATAGCTCGAGTAGATAAATTTATTTTGTATGCTTTGGTGGCCGCTTCTAAGGCAGTTGCTGATGCCGGTATAGATTGTCTATCCGATGAAGAGAAAGAACGTACTGGTGTACTTGTAGGGTCTGGTATTGGCGGTTTGTCTAGCATATACGATACATCGATAACATTGCACGAAAAGGGCCCTAGGCGTGTTTCTCCATTTTTTATTCCTTCTTCTTTGATAAATTTAGCATCTGGACATATATCTATGAAATACGGATTCCGTGGTCCAAATCATTCTGTTGTCACAGCATGTTCAACCGGAACTCATGCGATTGGCGATGCAGCAAGGTTAATTAAATATGGTGATGCTGATTTAATGGTAGCAGGAGGTTCAGAAGCGGCTGTGTGCCGTATTGGATTAGCTGGTTTCGCAGCTGCACGATCTTTGTCTACTTCATATAACGATTCCCCGCATGAGGCTTCAAGACCATGGGATAAGAATAGGGATGGATTCGTTATGAGCGAAGGTGCTGGTATAGTTGTTTTAGAGGAATATGAGAGAGCTGTTAAGCGTGGAGCAAAGATATATGCGGAAGTAGTAGGTTATGGATTGTCAAGTGATGCTCATCATATTACCTCTCCTCCTGAGGATGGGAATGGTGCTCTGAGAGCAATGCAGAGGGCTCTTGTCTCCGCTGGTATTGACGCATCTGATATCGATTATGTGAATGCTCATGGTACCTCTACTCAGTTGGGTGATTTAGCTGAGCTTCGTGCATTGGAGACGTTGTTTGCAGGTAAAAATACTAGTGTTAGTGTATCATCGACAAAATCTTCAATTGGGCATTTATTAGGCGCAGCTGGCTCTGTAGAAGCTATATTTTCTGCTCTAGCAATTAGAGATGGTATCGTGCCTGGTACATTAAATTTGCATGATCAAGAAGAAACAAAATTGGATTTAGTACCATTAGTTTCTAAGGAAAAAAATGTTTCTGTGGCTATGTCTAATTCGTTTGGTTTTGGTGGGACTAATTCTAGCTTAATTTTGCGAAAAGTTTAACTTGCTGTTTCTTATATTTATAGAATCTGATGATTAGATTGCGCATTTTGGCCTTTCTATCTGTTTGTGGTATCATGTTTTTTTTAGAAAATTCGATATGTATGTCGGATTTAGTTATACGACGTTCTTTTGCCGAACATGTTTACAATAGATCTTATGAGGTCAGTTTAATTGACGATTTAGATAGTAAAATCAGTTTTAATAACGATTTTAATAACGACAACTATTGTAAGTCAATTAACATGTGGACTATGAAAATTATCGTTCCTATGTTGTTCAATCAGATCGTGCAGAATTGTTACTATTTTATGTCATTTTTGCAGTGCCTTGAATGCTCGAATTTGAATACATGTGTTGGAGGCTTTGCAAAGCAAAAATTTATTAAACTACCGTTATACAAGAAATTTAGTAAGGATATGTATAATGGAAAAACGACAGAGAATTATGTGGATGCGTTACTGCATGATTTTAGGAAACACTTTAAAGTCAATTTGTATTGTATTGATGAACATATCGATCCGACATTTAAAACTAATGTAATAAGAGTTAACCAACATTCCTGTTGTGATTTACAAGATTATGATTACTATAGCTATTGGGTTAGTCGTCCGTTAATGAATATTCCAGAAGAATTGATAAATAGCGATATTCGCTCTACTATATGTGTTAATTTTAAAGATATGCATGGTCTTGATTGCTTTTTTAATAATGTTATAAGTTATTATATCAAATTTAGATTTATTACTAAGCAAATTGCTGAGACTGAAGATGACAAAGAGTTTGCTCAATTGTGCAGTGATAGGATAAATGTATTATTGAACTTAGATTTATATGTAAAGAATATATTGATTAGATGCGGAAGTAATGGCAATGATTTTAAGTGTGGTATGGTTGTCTATAATCAGGCTAACGTAGCTTATAAAATGTATTTTGCAAATCCTGAAGGGAAAGCAACGACTATAAAAAATTTGCCAACTTACAATTAATATTTTACGTTTTGTTAACAGTCGGATTAAAGCAATATAGTAATTCTCCTATGAAAAAGCCATTAGTATAGCGTTTTGGAATGTTTCAAATTGCTG
>CAYLKK010000104.1:0-2747 GCA_964384495.1 uncultured Alphaproteobacteria bacterium | reverse complement strand
TTTTGATAGTATTTCAAATTCAAATTTTTCTAATCGCTCTTCATCTGAGATAGCCACCCTTATTTCTTCTTCATGTGCACCATCTATCAACAAACGTTTTGCCATCAAATCCCCCGAATAATTTCATTGCTAAACGAGTGGCGAATGTATCAATTATTTTTGTACTAGAAGTGAAATATAAATTGCGCACATACATTTCTTTTAATTACCACCCATAACTATATCTAAAAATATAACACCTATCTCACTAACGAGATATGTTTAATAACATTTCATCGACTATGCAATATCGCACAGCAATCACATGATAATTCTATTACATTCACATAAATATGTAAATGATAGCGTACGCAATTAAAAATATAAAATTCTATATTTTTAAAATCTAATTTTAGCTATAAATATTAACTAATGTCTATTTTATCAATGATCGATGTATATGCGACATGGAATTTTCTATACAATGTAATATTATTAATAATTATCATCAATCTAAAAGCAGCACCAATATACTTGAACTTATACATCGTTTGTAAATAAGCTTGTGCTACAATAGAGATTCTGCGAAAGTTAAAACAATGTATTTTTAGATACTGCTTATCAGGGCAACGGAAGCATATAAAATTACTTCCGTAAGAGTTTTATTATATTACATTCGGGGTAGATTGTATGTCTTTAAGCTTTTCTTTATTAGTTTATCCTCTGTTGTTTGTATTCGGTTATGCTTTTTCGTCCGTTTTGCATTTCGTAATAGAGGATTATTTTGATGAATATGCAGTATCAAGTTTATTCTTCCATTATAGTTATATACGTTGTTTCGCTTGTATTTTGGTATTGTCTGTTGTTATAAGTGCAATTCTTTTCATATGGAAAAATATTTTTTTCTATGATTTGAAAAATTTTTTCGATGAATATAAAAGCAGCCAGGCGAATATACAAAAACTTTTGTAAGAAAAAAAGTAAATAGCGTATTTTCCAGTGTTTTCTAGATAATGATTTTTAATTTCTAGAAAGCACTAAGACTTTCTACTAAATACTATCAGGCGTGTATTATTTATATCAAAGTGTTATTTAAATTCTAATAGTTGTCATACTGCCAACTTTATAATCTCTTTAAAATTGTGTGCATCTAAGCATGAATTACCGACTAAAACCCCGTCTATTTTCTCTATGCTTAAAAATTTAGTCGCATTTGTCGTTTTTATTGAGCCTCCGTACAATACTGGCACTTTTTTACCAGTGAGTTTAATAACGTGTTCTATAATAAATTCAGCGACTTCATCTACTTCTGTTACGCTAGGAACACGGCCTGTTCCTATTGCCCATACTGGCTCATATGCTATAATCAAGTTGCTAAAATCAATATCATCATTTTTGCGTGTAAGTATATTTAATTGCTCTCTAATAATCTCGAATCTCTGTTTTCTCTGACTTGCTTTTTCACCTACACATAACACTGGCTTTAATTCATTACATATCGCACTTCTAAGCTTCTTGTCTATAATTTCATTCGATTCTTGATGGTTAATCCTTCTTTCTGAATGACCTATAAGAACGTACTCGCAGCCACATTCCTTTAACATAGCTGCACTGATATCCCCTGTATATGCGCCATACTCTTCGTAATAACAATCTTGCGCTCCATATTTAAAATTAATTCCGTCAACATATCCAAAGAACGTGTAAGGAAAAAATACACAAATGTTTTGCAGTGCTTCATTGGATAATTCATTTATAGAGTTAATATATTCATAAATATTCTTTATCTTCCCGTTCATTTTGAAGTTGCCGAAAACTAATTTCATAAAAGACCTCGTAAATTAGCGATATCATGTTATAATACTACATTATATGATATGTTCTAATAAAATATTTAAGGAAGTGTATATATGCTCTGCTTTATAAGAAAACATTCTGGTTCTTGGTTCGTAAAGTTGTTTTTAGGGATGATTGCTTTTACGTTTTTATTCTTTTTCGGCATGTCTGATGTAATTCGTAGGTATATGGGAAAAGACTATGTCGTTAAAGTTGGTGATGTTAAAATAGGACCTAATTTACTTAGATTCGAAGTGCAAAAACGTTCCAATCAATTTAAGAAAATGAACATAAACAATGAGAATTTAATTTTAGGAATTGTAATTAATCAAATAATCGATGAATTAATTACAGACCAGATAGCTAACTTCTCTGGGATTTCAGTTGGTGAAAAATTAGTAAAAACATATATACGCAGTATTGCAGGTTTTGTAGATCAAGATGGCAATTTTAAAAAACGTGAAATAATGAATTTAATGGCTAATATGGGCTTACCAGAAGAGGATTTCATAAATTTCATAAAAAGAAATATAAAAAGCAATATAATTAGCGGTACGTTATCTAATGTCTTACCGTCTTGTCTAGCTCCTTTTTATATTACCGCAAATCTTGAAATGCGTAATATAAAATATGTAGAGATTTCTGCAGACGATGTTCGCGATAAAGTTGCAAATCCAACCGAAGATGAACTAAATGATTTCTACATAAAGAATGGAGAGTTGTTCAAACTTCCAGAATCGAGAGATTTTACTGTTTTGATGATAGACGAAAAAGGATTACGTAATACGATAAATGTTTCAGAAGAAGACATAAAAAAAGAGTATGATAATTCTAATGAAACAGATGATTTATCTGTAGTTCACGATAAAATAAGAAATAATCTTGTAGCAGAAGCTTTAGAAAATAAAATAGAAGATTTAAAGAGAGAAATA
>CAYLKK010000103.1:0-2770 GCA_964384495.1 uncultured Alphaproteobacteria bacterium | reverse complement strand
CTAGCTGTATTTTTTATTCCGATTTGTTCAAACATTTGAGAATAATCGCAATTAAATTCTTTGTTCATAAGTTTTAAAGCTTGCTTTCTTCTATTAGAAAAAGCTACTGTAAGAAGTCGATTAAATCGATTAAAATCTATACTATCTTGTGTTTTAGGTGAAAATGATAGCACAGCAGAGTGTACTTTCGGTGCAGGCGTGAAGGCGCCTGGTGGTAGCGTCAATTCCTTGCGAACTATAGATTTCCATTGTGATAAGACAGATAATTTCCCATAAGTTTTGTTACCGAAATCTGCGCAAATTCTATCAGCTAACTCTTTTTGAAACATAAAGACCATTTTTTCAAAAGTGTGTATCTCAGGTAAAACTTTAAACAAGACTTGAGACGAAATATTATATGGTAGGTTAGAAATAATTATATCAGGTTTTAACGCCGTTATATCTACGTGCAAAATATCTGAGCTTATTACAGTTACGTGTTCGTCTTCTTTAGTGATATCAGACCATGCATCAGACCATAATTTATCTAATTCTACTATAATAAACTTTTTCGGATTTCTAGCTAAAATTTCTAAAGTCAACCCACCTGGGCCAGGCCCTATTTCAAGGACAGTTTTATCTTCTAGCTCCCCAGCAAAATTAACAATCTTCTGATTGATATTTTTAGAGAAAATATAGTTCTGCCCGAATCTTTTCGATGCAGAACCATTATATTTCTCTAAGACCTCTTTTGCTGATGAAAACATGTAGTTATTTTGCAGCTCTACTCATTTTTTTCCTAGTATTTGAATCTAGATACTTCTTTCGTAGTCTTATAGCCTTTGGAGTTACTTCAACTAGCTCATCATCATCTATATATGACAGCGCTTGTTCAAGTGAAATTTTCCTTGGAGGCGACAAGCGAATATTTTCATCTTTTCCTGAGGCACGCATGTTACTAAGATGTTTTTCTTTAGTAGGGTTCACTTCTAGATCGTTATCTTTGCTGTGTTCTCCAATAATTAAGCCTTCATACATAGGATCTCCAGGGTTGACAAACATTGTGCCGCGGTCTTGTAGATAGAACAATGCATAAGGTATCGCTGTTCCTGATTCTATTGATATCAATACTCCTCTTTGGCGTCCAGAAATATGCCCCCTATGAGGCTCATAACCTAAGAATGATCTATTCATTAAGCCGGTTCCTCTTGTGTCAGTTAAAAACTCACTGTAATACCCAATTAATCCTCTTGTCGGAATTGAAAAAATCAATCTAGTTTTTCCAACTCCAGATGGCTTCATTTCTATAAGATTACCTTTTCTTTGTGTTATTTTTTCTATAATAGTTCCTGAAAATTCATCATCTAAGTCTATCTGTAATTCCTCTATAGGTTCCAATAATTGTCCGTTTTCATCTTTATGCATAAGGACTTTTGGTCTACTGATAGATAACTCAAATCCTTCTCTCCTCATTGTTTCTATTAGGATTCCAAGTTGCAATTCACCTCTTCCAGCTACTTCAAAAGAATCATTATTATCTGATTTTGTTACAGTTATTGAGATATTACCTTCTGCTTCTTTAAACAAGCGGTCGCCAATCATTCTAGATGTAACTTTTGAGCCTTCCTTACCTCCTAACGGAGAATCATTTACAGAGAAAGTCATAGAAATAGTTGGCGGATCAATAGGCAATGATTCAAGTGGTTCTGTTACAGATTGAGCTGCTATTGTATCTGCTACTGTAGCATCTGATAATCCAGCTACGGCTATAATATCACCGCATTTTGCTTCATCGATTGGAATTCTTTTTAATCCATCAAAAGCTAAAAGTTTTGTAAGCCTTGCTTTTTCGATTACTCCTTTGTCGGATCTGATTACGTTCACTGCGTCATTTACTTTGGCTACACCGCTGTATATTCTGCCTGTTAATACTCGTCCTAAATAAACATCAGATTCCAATGTTGTAACTAACATTTTGAATGGAGCCGATTCGTCACAGGTTGGAGCAGGAACGTGAGACAGAATCATTTCCATCAATGGGACTAAATCTTTCTTTTCGTCATTGAGATCTTTTACGGCCCATCCGCTACGTCCTGAAGCATACAAGATAGGGAAATCCAATTGTTTATCATTAGCTCCTAACGCGACGAAAAGGTCGAAAACTTCATCTATTACTTCTTGCGGACGTGCGTCTTGTCTATCTATTTTGTTTATTACTACAATAGGATTCAAATTTAATGCTAAAGCTTTAGAAACGACGAATTTCGTTTGAGGCATTGGCCCTTCTGCCGCATCAACGAGTACTATCACTCCATCTACCATACTTAATATGCGTTCTACTTCTCCACCGAAATCTGCGTGACCTGGTGTGTCTACAATATTTATTTTAGTGTTCCCCCATTTCAAGCTTGTGCATTTTGCTAAAATAGTGATACCACGTTCACGCTCTAGTTCATTAGAATCCATAGAACGCGTTTCTACTTGCTGATTCTCTCTAAATGTCCCTGCTGTTTTAAATAATGCATCAACTAAAGTAGTTTTACCATGATCAACGTGAGCTATAATAGCAACATTTCTAATATTTTGAGACACAAACTCCTCCTAAAATAAAAAAGATTTTATGAAGAACCAAGTTCAACATAGGCTACGATTATAAACATATTAATATTAATAGTCAATTGGCTAGGGATTGCGAATTGAGTCATTATATATAATGATCTGAAAACATTACTCACGTTATAACCAAATCAGAAGCATGTCTGGTAGAATTATACAATGCTCGGCTGCATAG
>CAYLKK010000102.1:0-2772 GCA_964384495.1 uncultured Alphaproteobacteria bacterium | reverse complement strand
CATTATACTTATATAGTAGAAGCAGGACAAAACGATTGTAGAACTACTATTTACTGTTTTTCATACTCATCAAGTCTTTTTTTTAAGTCAGCAAGCGCCTCGCGCACTTCGCATGACAATTTTGAATTTTCTCTCAGCAGTCTTGTATTTTCTCGTATCAATCTATTATTCTCTGAAATCAAATCATTATTCAGTTTCGATACATTTGCCGTGCTTTCCACATTTTTTTTTGACTGATTCATCGTATTTCGAACAGGTTTGTTTTTTGAGTTATTCATTGAGCTATACGGCTTTACTTCATATAACCGATCTTCAGCCAAATACGTTTTACAAGTTTTAGGCTTACTATCAGACACGCGTTTACCACTAAAAGAATTACTTACACTATTCTTTGCATTTCTCTGTTTTGAATCGTTTTTCTTAGAATCTATAGATCTATAAGAATCATTATCTAAATCATAAAAAAATACTTTCCCATGACAACTAAAAAGTACACATACAACGACCAAACAAGAAAAATATTTTTTTTCCATTAAGAATCTCCATGATCAAGTATTTTCTTTGGTAAAGAACGCTTTACCTTATTCATACTAAGACGATTTTCAATTTTCTGTATTTTTTTATATATATCAGACGATAAACAATCTACTCCGGCCTTCCAAAAATCTGATTTTATTTTAGAAACAAGCATGAAATCATTCGGAAAAAATATATAATGTTTAACAATTGACTTTACATATCGATTTTTTTCCTCTATTCCTAAATTCATTTTACTAGCAGCCCATTTCCCTAAAATTTTATTACGCATCACTATTGTCACAAAACGATCCTGCAACTTGCCAGCAATACGCTTTTCAAACAAAAATCTAGACGGAGAGAACATTGCCATATTTCACCTAAACTTATTATCTACAGTTTATGATAAATATGATAAATAATCCAGCTGAATTTATTATAATAAAACAAATATTATGCATTTAAATATATAAGCAAACTAACAATATCGTGTTCTGCTAATTTTTTAAACACGCATTTCTAATTTATTATATATAAAATATCCTTACAATTGTATAAATAATCCACAGCATTTTATCGTGTTCATATTTTTTTTATCAACAATAACAAAATATTACTTGCTTTCGAAAAATATCGCTAAATCAGATAGATAGAAACTGCACAAAAAATAAGCAAATCGGACACAAGTACTGAAGACACAACGACAAACACTCTTTGACCATATATTTTCCACAAACTTTTCCACAGCTGTTGTGAATTCTCCTCAAAGCTAGTGTTTTTGCGCTTCTTTAATAGCTTTTGTTATTTCTGTTAATGATCGTGTTCTGCTAATTTTTTAAACACGCATTTCTAATTTATTATATATAAAATATCCTTACAATTGTATAAATAATCCACAGCATTTTATCGTGTTCATATTTTTTTTATCAACAATAACAAAATATTACTTGCTTTCGAAAAATATCGCTAAATCAGATAGATAGAAACTGCACAAAAAATAAGCAAATCGGACACAAGTACTGAAGACACAACGACAAACACTCTTTGACCATATATTTTCCACAAACTTTTCCACAGCTGTTGTGAATTCTCCTCAAAGCTAGTGTTTTTGCGCTTCTTTAATAGCTTTTGTTATTTCTGTTAATGTAGGAATAGTTGACAAATGTATTCCTTTTTTATAACCTGGACCGAAAATTACATTAAATGGGATACCGCTTTGATTCTGAGATATTAAGAAATCTCTAATATGTTCATCTGGATAAGTAATATCACCCTCCATTAATATAACATTATTTTCTTTTATTAAATTTTTAAAAGATGGAGTTTTTAACATAAATGCCTTGTTATATTGACATGTCATACACCAATCGGCTGTTATATTTACAAATACAACCTTTCCAGATTTGATATATTCCTCAATTTTTTCTGTACTAAACTTCTCCCAATTCTCTGACATTACAGTATTTTTTACAGACTGCTTACTATCAAATTTTGATGCAAAAAATGGGATGAAAAGAATAAGAATAGAAGATAGAATAAATGGAACTTTGAATTTGCCAGCAGATACAAACACAACGCTATACAGGACTGTTAACAGAAATAAAAAATATAAATTCAAATGATTTGATAACAGCCAAAATAGCCACAGGAAAGCAGCACATATTCCAAGATTTAGCACTCCTTTAAGCTTGTTCATCCATAATCCTGGTTTAATAAAGCTTGGAATATCTATAAAGTTTATAACCAAATAAGGCAATCCAAAACCTACAGCAATTGCACTAAACACACAAATAGTTTCATACCATGTCCCATTAATCGCAAACGTCGCAGCAGTCCCCAAAAATGGTGCAGTACAAGGAATAGCCAACACAGTAGATAAAATACCTGCAGAAAATTCTCTTATGAAGATTGAATTACCTAGCTTTTGTCCTTCTGAATATACATTAAACCGAAGTCGTTCATATGCAAATAGTGTAAATATAAATACTAGTAAAGATACAGAATTTAGAAAATAAGCATTCTGAAAATGCATCCCCCAACCTACCGCTGTACCTAGGTATTTTAATATAACGACTATGATAGACAACATAATAAAGCATGTGAAAATCCCAGCGAAAGTATACAAGTTTGTATGTTTTACATTACTAGTATGTTTCGCTCCTAATGATCTAAGTTTTATCATCAATACCGGCAATACACATGGCATACAATTTAGAATTAAGCCACCTACTATTGCACAAAATATTATATATAGAA
>CAYLKK010000101.1:0-2822 GCA_964384495.1 uncultured Alphaproteobacteria bacterium | reverse complement strand
ATATCGTATATAAATACATTGTCCAAATTATCTGTTTCTGCATCCAGTTGAACAACATTTTCATCACGAAGACCAATAAAGTCTACAGGACATACAAAATCGATATTTTGTTCTTTAGATAATTTTAATACATAATTTATTTCATCTGAATATTGATTCTTTTCGTAAGATTGACTGTTATTTCTATATTTTTCTCTTGCAAAAGACGCTCCTATGGCTCCACCACAAACCATAATATCAACTTTTGATAGCAAGTTTCTTATCAAAGGTAATTTAGTCGAAACTTTTGCTCCACCTATAATGCATGTTTTGGGAGATTCAGAACCTGCAAGAAAGTTGTCAATTTCTTCGACTTCTCTTTGTAATGAAAATCCGGCATAACTTGGTAAATGCTGAGAAATACCGTATACAGATGCATGTTTTCTATGAGATACAGAGAATGCATCATTTACAAATATATCACCAAATGATGCTAATAGCTTCGAAAAAGTAACATCGCATGCCTCTTCTTCTGGATAGAATCTAATATTTTCTAAAATACAAATATCGCCTGGTTTTACATTATTGTCTATGAATGGCTTTGCATTATAAATGGATTCATCGAAGAAGTGCACTCTTACTCCTTTCAAGACTTTCATAAGATATTCTGCTATAGGGCGCAGTGAACAAGTCTTGTCTATTCCGCCAGGCCTACCAAGATGAGATACGATTATCACGGAATTTGATTTTTCTAGTAGAAATTTTATAGTGGGAATAGATTGAAGTATCCTTGAGTGATCAGCTACTTCAGTCCCATTCATCGGAACATTATAATCCGTGCGTATTATAACTTTACTACCTGTTATATCATCGCTGGATAAAGAATTCAACATATCAGCCCCCATAACCAATACAATAGTAATACAGATTTTAAACAAAAACAAATTAAAATAAAGTAAAAAATTGACAATATAGATTTAAAAAGGACGATTATATGTATAAAGTTATAGATTTTTTCTGTTTTGTGTTTATCTAACAAAGTGAGTTCTAATGAAGTTTTTAAATAAATTGTTGTTGAAGTTATTTGAGATTTTCTTGATGCAACTGAGTTTTTAATTTTTATAATGTCGATCTTGTTGACTGACATTCTGAGTTTTGTTATATTAATCATACTTATCTATTTGATTCATCTGTTTATTGAAATAAGAAGATTATGCTTTTACAAGAATTAAAATCCAAATCTCCAGCTGAACTGTTTAGTTTTGCTGAATCACTTGAAATCGAAAATTCTGGCGCATTAAAACGTCAAGACCTAATGTTTGCAATATTGAAAAAATTGGTTGAAAAAAACGAGGAAATTATAGGTACTGGTGTTCTTGAAATACTTCAAGATGGGTTTGGTTTTTTACGTTCTCCTGAGGCAAATTATCTCCCAGGCGCAGATGATACTTATATATCTCCATCTCAAATAAGAAAATATGGTCTTAAGACTGGTGATACGATAGAGGGTGTGATCCGTCAGCCAAAAGATGGAGAGAGATATTTCGCAATAGCTAAAATATCTACAGTAAACGGAGAGAAATTGGAAGCAGTTAAACATAGAATAAATTTTGATGATTTAACGCCTTTGTATCCAAACCAGAAAATTCCTATGGAAATTGAAGATCCTCTCGGTAAGGATTTTACTAGTAGAATTATAGAAATTGTATCGCCTATAGGGAAAGGGCAGAGGGCTTTAATTGTCGCTCCTCCAAGGACTGGAAAAACAGTGATGTTGCAGAATATAGCAAAAGCGATAACCACAAATTCTCCAGATATGTACCTTATCGTCTTGCTTATTGATGAGCGTCCTGAGGAAGTTACAGATATGCGCCGTTCTGTGCAAGGCGAAGTCGTTAGTTCCACATTCGATGAAGCTCCTACAAGGCATGTCCAAGTAGCGGAAATGGTACTTGAAAAAGCAAAAAGATTGGTTGAACACAAAAAAGACGTAGTTATACTTCTTGACTCTATAACTAGGTTGGCTCGAGCTTATAATACAGTATGTCCGGCATCAGGTAAGGTCTTGACTGGTGGTGTAGATTCAAATGCTCTTCAAAAGCCAAAGAGATTTTTTGGCGCTGCGAGAAATATTGAGGAAGGTGGATCCTTGACGATAATCGCAACAGCTTTAGTTGAAACTGGCTCAAGAATGGATGATGTTATTTTCGAAGAATTCAAAGGGACTGGAAATGCTGAAATTGTTCTTGATCGAAAATTGTCTGATAAACGCACTTTTCCAGCAATTGATATTACAAGGTCTGGCACGAGAAAAGAGGATTTACTTGTTGATAAAAATACTTTATCAAAAATGTGGATTTTGAGAAGAGTATTAATGCCAATGGGGACTGTCGATGGTATGGAGTTCCTATTAGATAAGTTGAAACTCTGTAAAAATAACGCTGATTTCTTCCTTACAATGAATAAGTAGCCATATGTGGCTGCCTAATAAAAATGTAATAATTATTTGTGGAGCTACAGCAACGGGAAAAAGCCGTCTTGCTTTGGAGTTAGCTTCTGAAATTTTTACTCGTTTCAATGTAAAATCTGAAATTATAAATGCAGATAGTTTGCAGGTTTACAATGAACTGAAAATGTTGACTTGTCAGCCTACTATAAGTGATATGCAAGTCGTTCCTCATCGGTTATATTCTATCTTGTCGCCATATGATGAGAATAACGTATTTGAATGGAATATGCGCGCTCAAGCAGAAATACAAAGGATTATAAATGAAAAGAAAATGGCTATAATCGTAGGTGGAACTGGGTTTTATATTAATAGCATATGTTACGGAGTTCCTAAT
>CAYLKK010000100.1:0-2910 GCA_964384495.1 uncultured Alphaproteobacteria bacterium | reverse complement strand
GCTCCTGATTCATAGCGCAACATAACGCTAAAAATGAACAAATATGTTTAATTTTCATAGCACACCAGAAAAAAACTATTACATGATTATACAATATTTGCTGTACTTAACGCAAATAGTATGGAATTGCTTTTATAATTCACATATGGTATAAAATTCTGTATTTGTGTTTAATTAAGCATGGGAGTTTTGTGTGGCTTTAAGAATGCACTTAGCTAGAGGTGGCTCAAAGAAACGTCCTTTTTATAGGATCGTTGTAGCTGACTCTAGATGCCCTAGAGATGGGCGTTTTATTGAAAAAATTGGAACATATAATCCGTTATTGAGCAATGATGACCCTAAAAGAGTTTGTATCAATGAAGAAAGAGCTCGTTATTGGCTTTCAGTAGGGGCAAAACCTTCAGAGAGAATAGAATTATTCTTTGCGGACGCTGGGTTATGTGAGAAGAAGGAGATTACAGCTACTCCAAAAAAATCTGCACCAAAGAAAAAAGCTCAAGAAAAAATGCGTTTAGCAGCTGAAGCTGCGGCTAATGCATAGCAAAAGCGCTTTCGTACCTGTAATAAAGGTAATATGTGCGCATGGCATCCGCGGTGCTATGCGTGTTTTTTGTTTTGATGAATTTAACAAGAAAGAACGGCTTTTTTCTGAATCTCACGAAATTGTTAACATTATATCGTTTCAGGAGAAAAATTCTAATCAAGCCGTAATCTTACTAGACGCAATTAACGATAGAAATTGCGCAGAACAAAAAAAAGGGAAATTATTTTACCAGTATATTCAGTTACAGAACGACGAGTTTCTTATAAACGATTTAATTGGCAAACAAGTTATAGTCAATGGTTTGGGTACAGCTTATATAAAAGAAATAAAAAACTATGGAGCAGGCGATTTACTTGAGTTAAATTACGAAGGTCAAGTTGTTTTAATTCCGTTTTTAAAAAAATTTTTCAAAAAACACGCCTCAGATTCAAGTATATTTTCAATAGAAAAAGATATATTTTTGTCATTTATAGATTAGAAGAAAAATTTCAGATACAATAACTAAATTGTCACACTTGAGTTACTTAGTATAATTTTCCAAATACTCTTTCTATCTCAGCTAAATCAGTTATTCTATCTTTTAATAATTTTTTTATCGATCGTTCAAATGTAGTATCTAGATTAATCATTGTATAATCGCCCAACACCTGAGACCTAACATCTTCGCTAAATTTCACATACTCACAAACTGGAATACGTCCACTATATATATCACCTATTTTCTTACGAACTAATCTTTGTGTAAATATGCCAATAATTTGGCTAGAAACTTCAGAAATATCGACATTCAAATCTAACAAGCGTCTTATTGCGTCTATAGGCGTAGGGGCATGCAAAGTTGCAAGTACTAAACGTCCTGTTAAAGATGCACGTATCACTGATGCAGCGGTATTTTCATCTCTAATTTCTCCAACTAAGAGCACATCAGGGTCTTGCCTCAGTATCGATTTAATTCCATCTGAAAATGATATCAAATTTTCATCGTCTAAATTGAGCTGCTGTATACCATTGATCTGATATTCTATAGGATCTTCTAAAGTCATTATATTCAATTGATCTTTAGCGAGTTCATTTAATAGAGAATACAAAGTCGTAGTTTTCCCTGCACCTGTTGGCCCAACTACTAAAAAAATTCCTGTAGTATTACGAATTATATCTGTTAAAAACGATTCATCTTCTTTTAAAAATCCTAAATCTGATATTTGTTTTTTGCTATTTTTTTCATCTAAAATTCTTATGGCTATGCATTCGCCAAAATTACTTGGATGCGTAGAAACCCTTAAATCTAACTTGTGACCGTCGACTATTAAATTCGCATGCCCACTTTGAGGCAGCCTGGATTCTGTAATATTCAAATCAGCTAATACTTTAATTCTTGATGAAATCGATTGCCAATTTTTATAATGTATAGAATCTACATGTTCTAGAACTCCATCTACTCTAATCCTAACATTAATATTGTTTTCTTTCGGATATAGATGAACGTCACTTGCATTTTTTTCGATCGCTAAATGAATCAGATTATTAAAGAAGCTTACTGCATCTAACTCATCGAAATGCTGTCTGCTATATATTGAAATTAATCTCTCTATTTGCTCTTTTTCTGCTATACAAAAATGCGCCTTTTTGCTATGGAATTTAAATGCAAGCTCATCTAATATTTTAAGGTTAGAAGGATCATTTATAGCTATTTTAATATTTGATTGATCGCTATAAAAAACAACGACTGTATTTTCTTTACTGTATGAGTATTCAAGTAAATTTGCGTTTTCTTTATAAATGGTCACTGACGATAAATCTACAATATCTAAATGGAAAATTTCGCTTAAAACAAGCATTAATTCTCTTTCTGTTATAAAACCTAAAGATATAGCTATTTGTCCGAATGGAAGAGTATTTCCATATTCAGATATCATATTTTGAGATAATAATATTGTGTTTATTTTTTCTTCGTTGAGAAATCCGTGTTTTAGAAAATATTCTCCTATTAAAAGCTTTTTTTCTAACAAAATACTCAAACACATTTTTTAAAACTGCATTCACTGAAATACAAACTTAACAAAATGTACTTAAAAAGTATTAAACGAACAAAAATTTCTTATGATTGAGATGGCGGGAGTGACGAGGCTCGAACTCGCGACCTTCGGCGTGACAGGCCGACGCTCTAACCAAACTGAGCTACACCCCCAATCCGCTTAGATAGTAGCATGAAACTAAATAGTATGTCAACTGGACTCCACGGCCGTTTTATAAATTTAGGGAATCTAAGATGCTTTATAATATATTGATGAATAAAGTCGATATTTTAGACAAGGAGAATCGCGGAAGATAAGCGTCAAAAATCAGAGGAAACGCACTATTATATA
>CAYLKK010000099.1:0-2996 GCA_964384495.1 uncultured Alphaproteobacteria bacterium | reverse complement strand
TGATTGTAATTTAAACTTAAAAATTTATAGAAGTATATAAAAAAATCATAACAATTAATAGATTGCTAGTTTTTCTTACTTCAAGAAAGAATCAGACTAATTAACAATTACTTTACATTATTTGTAAAGTTGCTGGTCGGTATCAGCTTAATTATTCCACCTAGAGCGCATTGCAATTGGCAATCTAATGTTAAAATCGGTTTTTTTGTTGAAAATATTAGATTAGGCTTTGTTTGTATCCATGTGCCTAGAGGAGCAATAGCGCAAGGTCCACCAGCAAGTACGGCACAAACGCCAAACGGAATTATGTTCATACCAGGAACCATATCAAAAATTGTACCGACTGGTGTTTTGCAGCAAAAATTACAAGATGGAGTTGCACTAAAAGGAGTTGGGCAACTACCAAAAGAGCACATACACAACGTTCCAGTATTAACTACAAATCCCATTAGAGTATGAATTTTGAAAGATCTACTTTTTCTACCAAATTACCGACTTTTTCTTCTACATAATTGCCATCTATTTTGTGTGATTCTAGCGGATCACAATTTGCTTTAAAACTGATTTCATCTAATAATCTTTCAATAACAGTATGCAGCCTTCTTGCTCCAATATTTTCTATATTTTGGTTTACCAGATACGCAATTTCTGCTATTTTTTCAACCCCATCTTCAGTAAATTCTAATATTATCCCTTCTGTTTTCATTAGTTCTTTATACTGCAAAATCAAACTGCTATCCGTTTCGGTAAGAATCCTAACAAAATCTCGTTGAGATAAAGAATCCATTTCAACCCTGATTGGTAAACGACCTTGCAATTCTGGAAGTAGATCTGATGGACTAGCCACGTGAAAAGCTCCAGATGCTATAAATAGTATATGTGTTGTTTTTACTGTTCCATATTTTGTCGAAACAGAGCATCCTTCTACAAGTGGGAGTAAGTCTCTTTGTACACCTTCTCTGCTAACATCATGGCCAGATCTCGACGCAGATTTTCCGCAAACTTTATCGATTTCATCTATGAAAACAATTCCATTTTGTTCTACATTGGATATAGCATCTCTAATTACCTTATCGTGATCTATTAATTTATCATTTTCTTCTCCAGTTAGAACTTTCCTTGCATCTGATACTATCATTTTTACTGTCTTTGTTTTGTTTACACCCAAAGCTTTGTTCATAACTTCAGATAAGTCAAACATACCTATTTGAGAGCCTGGCATTCCTGGGATATCAAATGATGATGAGTTTGATGAATTATCCTGGATGGAAATTTCGATTTCTTTTTCTTCTAATAGGCCACCTCTAAGCATTTTCTCGAATTTATTACGAGTTTCTTCTCCAGCATCTTTGCCTATTAAAGCTTCTAGTATACGTTTCTCTGCTGCTAATGTAGCTTGCTTTTTTGTTTCTGTTCTATGTTGTTCTTTTAGATTTGATATAGCGATGTCTACCAAATCTCTTATGATTTGGTCTACGTCTCTACCTACATATCCAACTTCGGTAAATTTTGTAGCTTCAACTTTTATAAATGGAGCGCCTACTAGCTTAGATAATCTTCTAGCTATTTCAGTTTTACCAACTCCAGTTGCACCTATCATCAATATATTTTTAGGAATAATTTCATCTCTTAATGGCTCAGCGACTTGTTGTCGACGCCAGCGATTTCTAAGAGCTATAGCTACTGCTCTTTTCGCTTTATCTTGTCCTACAATAAATCTGTCCAATTCTCTAACTATATTGTTAGGTGTTAAATTTTTCATAATAGACTCTATTCTAAAAAGATATTTTCTCCAATGTTACAGACGAATTAGTATATACACATAAATCTCCTGCAACTTTCATAGATTTTTGCGCTATCTCTTCTGCTGTCATATTTGTGTCGTACAATGCTCTTGCTGCGGCTAATGCATAATTTCCACCAGAACCTATTCCAATTATCCCGTCCTGAGGTTCTAGTACATCGCCGTTGCCAGTCATTATGAACGAACTATTTTTGTCTACAACAGCCATAATTGCTTCTAGCTTTCTAAGCATTTTGTCTGTGCGCCATTCTTTTGCAAGTTCTACGCAAGCTCTCTGCAGTTGTCCATGATATGCGTCTAACTTTTGCTCAAGTCGTTCAAACAAAGAA
This sequence comes from uncultured Alphaproteobacteria bacterium, assembly GCA_964384495.1. Taxonomy (GTDB): domain Bacteria; phylum Pseudomonadota; class Alphaproteobacteria; order UBA3830; family CAYLKK01; genus CAYLKK01. The sequence continues at coordinate 863 of CAYLKK010000099.1, read as the reverse complement.
AAAGCGTCTGCAGTAGCGCCTGCAAAACCAACTATTACTTTGCCTCCATTTAGAACACGGACTTTTCTGGCATTAGATTTAACGACTACAGACCCCATTGTGACTTGGCCGTCTCCAGCGACAACAACGCAATTTTCTTTTCTAATAGAAAGGATTGTAGTCCCATGCCAAATATCCATTTTATTTTTTCCTAAAACTCTCGAAATTTATTATGTTACATTCATCGTCAACATTAGTTTGCGTACGATTTATGTTAATATCGTGTCCACCTTCTGGATTAGATTCTTTAGGTGTAAATTGCAAACCAAACTTCACAGAAGGATCAACAAATGCAATTATTGACGCAAAAGGGACGACAAGAGTTTCTGGTTTACCGTTGAAGCTTAAAGTTACAGAAAAAGAATCATTTGCAACACGTAAACGTTCATACTGATACTGCAGCACTATCATTATTTCGTGAGGATGCTTTTCTTTTAAGTACTGAGGCATAACAACGCCAGGATAATTAGTCAAGTAGCTTATATAAAAATGATGATCACCATGAAAGCCATTCTTTTCGACGTACAATAAAGAATCCCGTACAACGTCTAAAAGAGCGCTTTGGACCATATCTTCGTAACAAAAAATGCTCATGGTATACACCTATTGAAGAAATGGGGCGAGTGATCAGGATCGAACTGACGACATCCAGAGCCACAACCTGGCGCTCTACCGACTGAGCTACACCCGCCACAACCTATTTAAGAATATCACAAAAATTTTTGCTTTGCAATTACGTTGGGGGATTGCGAATCATGTCGGTCTTGAATTAAATTTATTGATGAGGAGTAGGACAGAGAGTCTGAGCATTCCAGCTGATTTTG
>CAYLKK010000098.1:0-2998 GCA_964384495.1 uncultured Alphaproteobacteria bacterium | reverse complement strand
TCGTAGCCTCTATCTAAAATACATATCTATGGCGCTACACTATACAGCTATAATATAAGATAGTATCAATTCGTATCATATTTACTCGAACTATAATAAGTGCTATGAACTAAATATAGTTTGAAAAAGCTTGATAATAGTAAAAATTAGCTTTAAAATTGAAATGATTGTCGCATTGGAGAAACGTTATGATAATAACATGTCCTACCTGCCTTAGGAAATACGAAGTAGATCAGAAGTCGATTGGTGACGGTCGTATGGTAAGGTGTATAATTTGCGGGACGACGTGGCAGCAGGAATTAGGGCATATAGTGCGTAAGGAGCGTAGAGCGTTCAAATTTCCTTATCATTGGTTTTTTTCTATAATGTTTTTTATAGCTACGTATTTTTTCGCATGTGAATACACTCCGGTTTGCTGTAATATTGGGAAGTATCAAAAATTAATATTGTCTATGATAAATCCTGGTATCAAGAATATTGAAATCAAAAATATAGCACATAAATTTGTAAGGAAAGATGATGGAATATATGTTTCTTTGTCTGGTGATATTGTAATCGATAAGTATCATAAGAAAAATAACCCCAAACTAATGTTTAATCTAAAACCTTATTTTCCTCAAAAATACGACGTAGGTAACAATGACCGTGATGTGCTTTTTAACGAAACTTGGGAAGAAAAAGTTAATTTCGATGATGTTGATAAAAGTGTAATAAATTTTCAAACTGTATTTAAAAAAATCCCTAAGCATGACATTATCTGTACAATAGATATTAACATATAATCAATATGCATTGTAGATAATATAATCTGCAATTGGTTTAGAGCTTGCAATGTCTATGTTAATAAAAGAAGTTAAAAATAATGTCTTATGTATAAGAATTAATAGGCCTGAAAAGTTAAATGCATTAAATGCTGCTGTTATTGACGAAATTGCTGACACAGTCAGTAATATTGAGACTTCTATAAAAGTAGTAGTTTTTTATGGATGCGAAAAAGCATTTTCAGTCGGGGTTGATATTTCTGAATTTTCTGATTTAAATCAGGAAAAAATATACAATCTTATTGGCAATAAATGGCAGAGTGTATCGACAATAAAAGTCCCAGTTATATGTGCTGTTTCAGGATACGTTCTTGGCGGAGGATTTGAGCTAGCTCTAATGTCTGACATAATTTTTGCTAGTGATACAGCAAAATTTGGATTTCCAGAAATAAACTTGGGAATAATGCCTGGGAATGGAGGCACGCAAAGATTAGTGCAAATCGTAGGGAAGCATAATGCTATGCAAATGTTATTCACAGGTGAAATGATTGATGCTAACAAAGCTATGGAGATGGGAATTATTAATGCTGTAGTTCCTCACTGCCAGTTGCTGGAACACGCAAAAAACATAGCTGAAAAAATTGCAGAAAAAAACTATGACAGCCTTATAAAAATCAAAAGAGCTGTTTCTATTTTTGATAATTCAACTATCGAGAATGGATTAATTGTAGAAAGAGAAGAATTCAGAAGCTTGTTTTTTTCTAATTTTGCTAAGGACAAGATAAAACAATTTTTAGAGAAGCAAACATCACATTAATAGCTTTAAGTATAAACAATAAACATTTTATACCATAAATTAGAATAAATGCTTTACATTTTATTTTAATTCTGTATGTGAAATGCGCTATTCGCAAATTTTTCGAATACGCATCTCAGTCATTAGTATACGATAGAATTTCTAGTGGAATAAGTTGGTGAACCATCTCGCTATTCTGCCAAAGAATGTATTTCCATCTATAGATTTCTTACTTAGCGTTTTTGTATACTTCAGCATTAAGTCGTCATATGCAATACAACTCAGAAGATCATACTCTCTAGCCCCACTGCTTAGATCTTCAGGTACAACATTACAAGATACAACTGAGCTTGGTAAAATACAGGCATATTTGTAAAAATCAGCGACTAACTCACTACAAAACAACCTATCACTATCGCTTGCAGCTTCTTCGTTTCCATCTTTCGTAGCCTTTAGTAAACTATCTAATGTAGAAATTGTTTCATATGTTCGGAATAAATTATTAGATATATAATTTCTCGTTATGTCTTGTGGAATATAATACTTTTCTAGTAAGTTTCTAATATATACGTTCCCTCCATATTCTTTCAATTGTGCATCAAGACATGTTATGTGAACGTGTGGCCATATACCTTTCAAAACTTCACTTGCTGTTCCTGTCGCTCCGAAACAAAATGGAGTTAAAACTGAATCTCTTGGCATCGCAAGAATATCATAACAATTCGATTCAATATGTTCTATTGCTTGTTGTTGAGCCTTTTGGTTAACAAGTAGTATTTCTTCATCCTTCGTGTTGAAATTAATTGACTTAACATATTCAAGCATCGTATTTGCATAATCTAAAACTACTATTTCCGAATGAGTAATACCATTAGGATTATATGTTGCATTGATCGATTGAGCGCCACGAATAGCCTCTCCAATTACTCCAGTATCTGAGAAAAGTAATGTATCTCCATTAAAAACTTGAAACTCACGCGGAGTTTTCTTTTCAAGATAACATGGGTTTTGTACAGTAATACTTTTCAATTCTGTGTTAGTATCTCCGTAGAATCGAGTCGCGTCATTCATACGCATTGCATACGTATTTGTAAGAAAAGTTGAACAAACAAATGCCAATACCATTGGCGTTTTTGTATTAAACGACATTAAAAATCTCCTGTTTTTGTCACTAAAATAATACAAAAATACAGTTTATTTCAGGTTAATTTCTTAATTTTATGTTTTTTCAATAATTGCGATATTCACAGTATATTTGAGTAAATAGCAAAGTTAGTCGCTTTGGTTTAAATTAAAAACTATGTTATATTCGTAAAGATTTTACTTTGGAGAGAATATGCGGTTACTCATGTTCCCAGGTCAAGGGACTCAAACTCCAGGAATGGGGAAGATGTTTATGAGCGTTATAGTTCAGCGAAAAGAGTATTTGAACAGGTTGATG
>CAYLKK010000097.1:0-3010 GCA_964384495.1 uncultured Alphaproteobacteria bacterium | reverse complement strand
AAGCCATGGTTTTAATAAGTCATTATCAACAAATATCGACTTTATGCTACCATTGCCTACTTTTAGATTCATCATGCATGTATCTAATTTGTTTCGCGTAAATATGGCTTTTATGTGTCCTGAAACATCTATATTATATTGTGATAATATCTTTGAAATATCATTCATTTCCTTATTTTTGCTTTGTTTTATAATAGAGGTTAAAGCTGTGATATTTAAATCCGAAATGTCAATATCAAATGTTCTTGAATTAGTATTTTTTGTCGTATTAGTTCTAATGACTAAGTTTGTAAAATTTTTACTATCAGGTAGCTTGGTTTTGAATGAAATCTTTTGGGGTACATGTAGATCTGCTTTGTCTATAAAAGCATAGAAGTCAGTAAGCAAAAACCTATTATTTCCAAATTCAAACTCACACATTGAATTTTTAATTTCAAATTTAGGTTTACAGTCTACTAAATTTAACAATGATATAAGTTTATTGTATGGAATAAATACGCCTTTCTGTTTATTGCTATTTTCTTTAGAGCCTATGTACTTATCAAATGAAATATTTAATAAATCATTATTCATTTTAACTCTAAAATTAGCATTATCTAAAAAAATTTTATTTATATTAATTTCTGTGTTTTTTATCGAATCAATGCAATTAACAGCTAAGTTTATTGTAGGACAAAAGAAATTTTTTAGTCTTAATCCATCAATGCTCAATACAATATGATCATTGTCGCTGTACTGTAATTTTGTATTCTTTATTTCTATATTTTTTGTTCCAGTAGTTTCTTCGATTTGATTTTGTATTATTGTTTTAATAAATGGAACATCGATTGATTTATGCGCTAATGTAACGATGATGAAACAAGCAAATAGGATCAATGAAATTAAAGTGCCGAAACAGAAGCATGATATACATTTTACTAAACAAGATAATACACTATCAATAGATGTCACTATTAAATTTGAAAACGCATCTTTAACATGGTTCCTAAGAGAAAAATCTATTTCATACTCGTAGATAGGTGAATTTGTCTTTTCTACTTTCTTTGGCTTTTTCTCATTTATGTTATTTTGTGCTAACATAGTTCACCATAAACAAATCAAATTATATAATTTTGGCTATAATTTTTTTATAAAAGGTTAATATTGCAATTATCGTATAATTTAATTATATATTTTAATAATTATGTCATAAATGTATTAAATAATGCTAAAATATACTGTCCTTTTATAGGTGATTTATGATAACTTCAGCTGAATTGATCAATAAAGTTAAGTTATATGATGAACGTGCGGATGAACCGTTAATTAGAAAAGCTTATTTGTTTGCAATGGAAGCTCATGGAGTTCAAAAAAGGGCATCTGGTATTCCATATTTTTCGCATCCGCTTGAAGTTGCTACAATCCTTGCTGATTTAGAAATGGATGTGTGTACTGTTGTAACAGGATTATTACATGATGTAGTAGAGGATACGAATGTTACAATTGATGAAATTAAATGTGAATTTGGCGAGGAAATAGCGTTTCTTGTTCATGGCGTAACAAAATTGAGTAAGGTCGTGTATCGTTCAGAGCGATCTCAGCAAGCTGATAATTTCAGAAAATTCCTTATGGCTATTTCTGAAGATGTGCGTGTTTTAGTTGTTAAACTTGCAGATAGGTTACATAATATGCGAACTTTAACAGCAATAAAAAATTTAGAAAAAAGGAAAAAAATATCGATAGAAACGATGGATATATACGCGCCTTTAGCAGAAAGAATTGGTATGCAAGTAATAAAGGATGAACTGGAAGATAAGGCGTTTTTTTGTTTATATCCAGATGAATACAGTGCTATTCTCGTTAAATTGGAGCAAATTAAGAGAAATGATGAAGATTTTATAAAAAATGTTATATCTACGTTAGAAGAGTGTGTCGCAAAGGCTGGTATTGAGGCAATAATATTTGGACGAACTAAAAAACCTTGCTCAATTTGGAAAAAAATGTGTAAAAGAAATATTTCGTTGGAGCAACTAAACGATATTTTAGCTTTCCGCATTTTAGTGAACTCAGTAGAAGACTGTTATAAAGCTCTTGGGGTAGTTCATATGACTTTCCCAATATGTCCTGGACGATTTAAAGATTATATAAGTTTACCGAAGTTAAATAATTATAAATCTTTGCATACTACTGTATTCGGACCATTCCAGCAAAAAATTGAAGTACAGATAAAGACAAAAGATATGCACTCAAATGCAGAGAATGGAATGGCAGCTCATTGGTCTTATAAAGATGGAAAAATTTCGCCAGAAAAAAACGCTCATTATAAATGGCTAAAGAGTTTAGTTTCTATTCTTGAAAATGCTAATGAGGCAGAAAATGCTTTGCAAAATTCTAAAGTTGAAATGTATAGTAGTGAAGTGTTCTGCTTTTCTCCGAAGGGCGATTTAATACCACTTCCTAGCGGTGCAACTACAGTAGATTTTGCATATGCTATACATAGTTCAATAGGAAATACATGTATTGGAGCAAAAGTAAATGGAAGAATAGTTCCATTAAAAACAGTATTAAAAAATGGGAATCAAGTTGAGATCCTGACATCTCCATTCCAAAAGCCTGATGCATTATGGTTAGATTTTGTTGTTACAGGTAAGGCTAAAGCATGTATAACAAAGTTTGTATCATCACAAGAGTCTGCTGAGTTTATTAAACTTGGACGCACTATTGTAAAAAAGATTTTTGCTGAAGAAGGTGTTTCTTTCAATGAAATGAAAATTCCTTTGAGAAAATTTGGAGCAAAATCTCTAGACGATTTTTATTTAAAGGTAAAAAGAAAGGAAGTCCCATTCGCAAAGATTAAGGAATTTGTTAATGAATTAGAGGGATATAGTCAACCTATAAAAAAAGATATTTGCCTTTTTGGATTCACGCCTGGGATAGCTATTCATTATGCGTCATGTTGCAAACCTGTCCCTGGTGATAAAGTTTATGGTATCTTAATTAATTCTGGTCTTGAAATTCATACAGAGTCATG
>CAYLKK010000096.1:0-3018 GCA_964384495.1 uncultured Alphaproteobacteria bacterium | reverse complement strand
TAAACGTATCAAACAAATTGTTATCTTTATTAGACTGATCATCACTATCTTTTTCTACTTGTTGTTCTCTATCTACTATATCATCTCCGATTTTGTTACATACCTTTTCTATGTTTTTGACTCCATCTGTTTCATCTCCAACGAATTCTATATTTGTATCTGAGCTTTCTATCGATAAACCTTCTGTCTCACTGTTTACTTCTTGTATAACAGGAATTAACGTATCATCTATTTTTTCATCTACGATATCCTCGCTGTTAATTTCGTCTTTATTTTTACTAATATTTTCTTCATCTATATCTTCTTCATAAACTCTTGGCAAAATCAACGTTAATATTGTCTCTAAAGGTGAACCCAGTTCAGAATATGTCCCCTTTAAGTAATTTGCCATTTTGTTAATTCTATCAAGACTTAATTGCATATCTTCTTGAGGATGAATCCTATCTTCGACCTTGTGTCTCGTGATATAGAATGTAAACTTTATAAAATCTTGAGAATTTTCGTCTTCTTCTGCCGAAAATATTATATTACTGTTTTTATTACTATCTGTTATATAAGAGAATATATCAGATAAAAGCATAATTAGTTTAACATGCGCTGTATATATATAACCTAAATCAAAATATTCTCGTATTTCTATTTTATTATTATTTTTCAAAGATAAGACTCGTACCATTGTATCTATACTGAATACAATATCAGATATTCTGCAATTATCTAAATTTGTTTTTTTTATTCGCCTATCAGGTTGAACAGCTGTATCATATATTTCAGCTACAGCTTTAAATAAATAGTTTGCACTATTATTTATCCTTCGTAAATCAATTTCTCTTTCATCATGACTATACTTAGCTTCCTCTAATAATATTTCGCTATATTCACTAATTACACTTGCTGGCAACTTAAGAGCTAAACTTGTATGTTTTAAAAACTCCATTTTCTCAACTTCTGATGTAATAGCTTTATCCATAGCAGCTTTATATTTAGATTGTTCAATTAATGCGTTATCGACTTGCTCTTTGTATGTATTAATTGTCTTTTGTGCATTTTTTTGAATAGCATCAATTCTATTACTCGTTTTTTCTTCCATTTGCTTCTTATAAGATATGTCATAAGCTCCAATAGCAGCATAACTTACTCCGTCTATTTCAACTACATCTATGCTAATAGATACCCACAAACTTGATCCATCAGTTAACTGCAGTAAAACATCATAATTTCTAATAGGTATTAAAGATGAAATTGCACTTTTAATGTAAGATACTTCCCTTTCATCAATAACAAACTTTAAAAAGTCTACCCCAATTAAATTATCAGCTACTCTAAATAGATTTAAAGCTTGACTATTATTAAATGTTATAGTGTAATCGTCACATTTGATAAAGATAATGGGACAAGGAGCACATCGATTAAATGCAGCCTCTCGCTTTAGTTTCGCGTGGATATTCACATATCTTCGAGCTAAAGCTAATGAGATTAGCAATGTTAAAATCAATCCTACAAAAAATGCTCCATCAATTCCTTTTAATAGTGCTTTAGCTAACACAGTAATAGATGTACTATCTGTAGCTATTACTGATGTTAAGACAGGCCCTTTTATTTTTTCACTGAGTTTTATTCTAGCTATATTTACCCTAAAAGGAATATTATCTTGCATAAAAATAACAGTTTTACCTATATGTTTATTTTTTATAACATCTTTATTGGCCAAGTGGCAACCAAGTATGACTGCTAAAGTTTTTTGTGATTGCTTACTAAAACTACCCTCTAGATTTATATACCTTGAAAAAGATGGAGAGATAACGTAAAAAAACCTAGGAAATACCCCTTGATCTATCGATCTAGCAAATATATTGTATTTTTTCCAAGGCACGGAGAACTTAAAGTAATATTTACTATCCCCTATTTTATGCATCACTAAATATGATATTAAAATATTAGCAGAATTTCCGTTATTTTCAGGAAATAAGTTAAATACAACATTGCCAGCTTCCGCTTGCTTAAACTCTGTATCTTTCAGCAAATCAGCATTATCGTATTTATTTGATGTATATATTAAAGATCCATATTCATCACAAATTTTGATAGATACAATATCTTCATGTTCACCTAAAAATTTCTTCGTAATTGCCTCTACCTTTTTTAACTTGGCTATGTCACTATTACGAAACGATTTAGTGAATTGCTGGAAAAGAGAAACATCTTTTTCAATACCGACAGAAATTGTATTAGATATATTACTATTTTCTGTACTAATAAACGTATGCAAACAATCTTCTACACTTCTAGAGGATGTATGTTCTATATAATTCACCCCAGAATAGAATGGGATGAACAAACACAACCAAACTATCAGAGAAACAAACAAATAACGCGACATAACGTATTGCCCTAAGAAACAACAACACATTATACGCAATCAATATTATAAAATTATTAAAAAAAGGATTAATATTGCTACTAATCCTACAGAAATTCACAGTATAGCAATTATTAGCCAACCATTTTAAGATTTTTACCTGGTTTAAATTTCACAGACTTTCGAGAAGGAATGACCATTGTTGCACCAGTTTTAAAATTTCTTCCGTTTCTAGCTGCGACTTCCTTCACCACAAAATTTCCAAACCCTACTATAGCGACTTCATCCCCAGCTTTTAAAGCCTCAGTGACAGAGTCTAAAAACGCGTTCAACGCCTTCTCAGTATCTGTTTTAGTTAAACCACTCAATTGCATCATAGATTCGATTAGACTAGATTTATTCATTTTTGTAATCCCAAACAAAAAACAACAATAAAAGAGCAACACATGCTACAGATAAGATATATCACAATCTGCACTCAAAAATCAACTGTTAAGGGATTGCGAATTAAATCGAGAGTTTTCACATAAGTATAGGTTTATGGTATAAGGCATTGATAAGTACTTAGATGAAGTAGCTATGCATTGCAGATATTGTGGCTCAGTGTAACCATAAATTGGTATTTCTTCGTGAATATTTTCAATTAGTTTCAAAATTTC
>CAYLKK010000095.1:0-3095 GCA_964384495.1 uncultured Alphaproteobacteria bacterium | reverse complement strand
TATGTAGTACTGATTTAAAGTCTGTCATTGCCATAAACGATTTTTCATGCTAGCATCCGACTGCGTATTTTTCTATTGTATTTTTGGAGTGATGTATGAGTAGTTGTGGGGTGTGTTCAAGTTCTTTGATCTCTGATGCAAAAATAGCGATAAAGTCTGCTTCTGGTATTTTTTGTTGGTTACCTTTCGGGTGCCGCGTATTGGATAAGATACAGAAAATAATAGATGGAGAGCAGGCTAGCATAGGTTTTCAAAAAATTTGCATGTCTACAATACAAGGTGCTGATTTATGGCTTGAGAGTGGACGCTATGATGATTATGGGCAAGAAATGCTCAGAATTAAAGATCGTAAAGGGGCTGATTTTTTGTATAGTCCTACATGTGAAGAGCAAGTTACGGATATTTTCAGAAAAACTACAAAAAGTTATAAGCAATTACCTGTGAGATTTTACCAAATACAATGGAAGTTTAGAGATGAAATTCGCCCAAGATTCGGGGTTATGCGTGCTAGGGAGTTTCTGATGAAAGATGGCTATTCTTTTGATTTAACGAGAGAAGATGCAATAGGAAGTTATAAATTGCAGTTTGATGCATATTTAAAAACATTCAAGAAAATGGGAATTTCTGTAATCCCAGTTCAAGCGGATCCAGGCGCTATTGGTGGAAATTTAAGTCATGAGTTTCATATTATAGCAGAAACTGGTGAAAGTAAGCTGTATTATGATCGTAGTGTTTTAAGTTGCGATTCATATGATGAGTGTGATGGGAAATATGCAGTTTCAGATGAAAAATATTCTGTAGAAACATGCCCTATTTCTCAAGAAAACTTGTGTACATCGAATGGAATAGAAGTTGGGCATATTTTCTTTTTTGGTACGAAATATTCAAAATCTATGAACGCTACAGTGCAAGATAAAAATGGTCGTTTAGTATTTCCAGAGATGGGATCGTACGGAATAGGCGTCTCTCGGTTGGTTGGGGCAATTATTGAATCTAGTCATGATGATAAAGGAATAATTTGGCCTAAACCTATTTCTCCATATTTAGTGCATTTAGTGAATTTGCACTATAATGATGAAAATTGTGTTTCCGCTTGCAATGAGATAAAAAACAAACTAGAAAGTCGCGGAGTAGATGTGTGGTTTGAAAATAAAAAAGGGTCGCCTGGAGAAAAATTATTTGATGCTGATTTATTTGGATTTCCTTATCAAATTATAGTTAGTAGTCGTAAATTGCCTACTGGAATGGTAGAAATAAAAGAAAGATCTACAGGTAACATTATAGAAATAAAAGTCGATGATGTTGTGAATTTTGATTTTTAGTTGTTGATTATGAAAAATATTAGAAACTTTGCTATTATAGCACATATAGATCATGGAAAATCTTCGCTTGCAGATAGACTGATGTTAGCATGTAATGCTATTTCGCAACGTGAATTCAAAGAGCAATTATTGGATTCTATGGATATTGAGCAAGAGCGAGGTATTACAATTAAAGCTCAAACTGTTCGTCTAGAATATACAGCAAAAGATGGAAAAACGTATTTTCTAAATTTAATGGATACCCCTGGGCATGTGGATTTTTCATATGAAGTTAGTCGGTCTTTATCTGCATGCGAAGGATCAATTTTAGTCGTTGATTCAACGCAAGGCGTAGAAGCTCAAACTTTGGCAAACGTTTATAAGGCAATAGATAATGAGCACTCGATAGTAATAGTTCTAAATAAGGTCGATTTGCCAGCATCTGATTGTGAAAGAGTAAAACAACAAATCGAAGATGTCATAGGTTTGGATTGTTCAGATGCTGTCGAAGCGTCTGCCAAAACTGGAGTTGGAATTGCCGATATTTTAGAACATGTAGTTAGAGATATTGCTCCTCCTTCTGGCGATTTAAATGAGCCATTAAAGGCACTTTTGGTCGATAGTTGGTATGATCCATATATGGGGGTTGTTACCCTTGTTCGCATAAAAGATGGATTTATTTCTGCAGGGATGAAAATTAAACTTATGGCTAGCAAGTCTGTATATACAGTTGAAAAAGTAGGCGTTTTTAGTCCAAAGCCAACTACAGTTGATAAACTTTCAGCTGGTGAAATAGGCTATATAATCGCTGGGATCAAAAGCGTAGGAGATGCAAGGGTAGGGGATACTATCACTTTGGAAAATAGGCCTGCTTCTGAAGCTCTACCTGGTTTTAAGCCAAGCATTCCGGTTGTTTTTTGTAGCTTATTCCCATGTGATGCTGCGGATTATCCAAAATTACGAGATAGTTTAGGAAAGTTACAACTAAATGATGCGAGTTTTTCATTTGAGCCAGAAACTTCTGTCGCTCTTGGATTTGGGTTTAGATGTGGCTTTTTGGGCTTACTTCATCTAGAGGTTATAGAAGCTCGTTTGGAGCGCGAATATGGACTAGATCTGGTAACTACAGCTCCTAGTGTAGTTTATAGATTACATTTACAAAATGGCGAAGTACTAGACTTACATAACCCAGCAGATATGCCTGATCCTACAATGATTAAGTCTATAGAAGAACCTTGGATTTTAGCTAGTATTATGGTTCCAGATGATTATTTAGGAAACGTTTTAGCTTTGTGCGAAGAAAAACGAGGGATACAAAAAAATCTTACTTACGTTGGGAATCGCGCTTTAGTTGAATATTTGTTACCATTAAATGAAATTGTATATGATTTTTACGATAGGTTGAAATCTGTAAGTCGCGGATATGCAAGTTTCGATTATCAAGTAGATGGATATAAAACGGAAAATTTGGTAAAGCTGACAATTTTAGTAAATGGAGAAATTGTGGATGCTTTATCAATGATCGTTCACAGAAGCAACGCAGAATACAGAGGCAGACAGATTTGTGAGCGTCTAAAAGAGCTTATTCCTAAGCATCTTTTCCAAATCCCTATACAAGCAGCTGTTGGAGGAAAAATTATTGCGAGAGAAACTATTTCAGCAATGAGAAAAGACGTTACAGCAAAGTGCTATGGCGGTGATATACCAAGAAAACGCAAGCTTCTTGATAAACAAAGAGACGGAAAGAAAAGAATGAGAGAAATAGGGAATGTGCGAATCCCTCACGGAACTTTT
>CAYLKK010000094.1:0-3180 GCA_964384495.1 uncultured Alphaproteobacteria bacterium | reverse complement strand
ACAAAAAATAATGCTATAGTAGCTATAAACCTTGAATCAAACGTATTAGTAGATACAGTATTTGGTTCTAAAAAATGCACAGCGATTATCAGGAGCAAGGAAACAATATCTTGTAAGATTAATACACCTATAGTAACTGTCGATATGCTTTCACTAATATTTTTTATCTTCCCTAAAGACTTCACAGTAACTGCAGTAGATGATGGTATTGAACAAAATGTAGCTATAAGAATAAATTCTTTACTCCAGCCGAACAAGTATCCTAGAGCACAAAAAATGGCACCGAATGCAATACCTCCTATAATGATCGTTCCTATTCCGACTTTCCATACTGATTTTATTTTTTCAACAGAAATTGTAAGTCCTATTGTAAATAGCAAAAACATAATTCCCATGTCTGCGAGCATCTCTATAAAAGGCTCATTTTGCACAAATTTAGTACATGAAGGACCTAGCAAAACTCCAGCTAAAATATAACCTACCATTGGAGGCTGCCCAATTTTCATTAAGCACAATCCAGCAGCTGTTACACTTAGAACTACAATAAATATTTGAATTATAGCGAATTCCATTACAGACAATTACAAAAACATACTATATGAAAATACAAACAAACCCTACTGTATATTAAAAACAGATGTGCCATCTTTGCAGAAAAAATAGCACTTTTCATAAGGAACTTTTATATATATATCATCTCCTACGCAATAATTAGCTTCTTCTACTTGTATGTTCACGACATCTCCAGACAAAAGAGTTGCATGTATACAGCCAGAGCTTCCGAAATTTTCTACCAATGTTACTTTTGACTGTATTGCATCAGGAGAAACTGACTGTACAATCTCTATATCGTGCGGCCTAATTCCTAAAATATAATCAGATTTAACACAGCAATGATCTTTTGTTATTTTCTTTAAGCAAGTGAATTTTTGTCCACATAATTCATAATGATCACAATCTAAAAATCTTATATTAAAAAAATTCATTGCAGGAGAACCAATAAAACCTGCGACAAATGTATTTATTGGATTATTATAAATTTCTATCGGTGTACCGACTTGTTCGACTTTACCATCACGCATTACTACTATTTGATCAGCAAGCGTCATTGCTTCCTCTTGATCATGGGTAACGTATATCATCGTTGTTTTTAACTCATTTTTTAATTTAGCAATTTCGTAACGCATTTCATATCTTAAGCTCGTATCCAGGTTTGATAAAGGTTCATCAAATAGAAATACATACGGATTTCTTACAATACATCTTCCGATCGCGACTCTCTGTCTTTGTCCGCCTGACAACTCCTTCGGTTTTCTATTTAATAAATGCTCTATCTTCAAAGCTTTTGCGGCTTTCATCACTCTAGATTGTATTTCATATTTCGAAAATTTTCGAATTTCTAACGCGAATGCCATATTTTCAAAAACAGTCATGTGAGGATATAGTGCATACGACTGGAATACCATAGCGAGTCCTCTACTCGAAGGTGGCAATTCTGTTACATCATCATTCCCGATAAAAATGCCTCCAGACGTTACACTCTCAAGTCCACAAATTATCCTTAGAAGAGTAGATTTTCCACAACCTGACGGACCTACAAAAACTGTACACAAACCATCATGTAGATGCAAACTAACATCACGAATTATCTCGGTACTTCCAAAGGTCTTACGAATATTTTTTAAAGTGACAGAAGCCATAGAACACAGACATTCAAAGAATGGCTCCTCGAGACGGGCTCGAACCGCCGACCCAGTGGTTAACAGCCACTTGCTCTACCGACTGAGCTATCGAGGAACACTACATTTGTAAGTATAGATGATTTATTGCAGCTCGTCAAGCCCATTTTTATCATTTGTGCAAGTTGCCGCAGATTATATCTTGACAATTGAACTGTTGACTTTATATAAGAATTGTAATATCTTTCTAAAGTATTGGGGATGAGATGTTTAAATTAAATTCACGAAAAATAAACGGGGCTTGTTTAGCTATCGCGGCATACGCTTTTTTTTGGATCTGCAATAATACTTGTAATTTAAATGTTTGTTGTACAGATCAACAAAGTGAAATATCATGTGATAATCAACTTAAGTCTTGTAATGTAGACTCTTTGCTTTATATGTCTGGGGACCAGAGTTCCATGCAGTCAGATGATACGACGTTTCTTAGTACACTTGATTTTAACGGTGAAATGTCTGATTCGCAAAATGGTCATGATAATGTTGTGTATAATGCAGAAAAGAAATCGATAAGAATATGTGATAGAGATGCCTTTTTGATTAGTGGCATTGTTAAGGGTAACTTTTACTCATCAGCTATAAAATCTGGAATTCCTGCAAATGTAGTGTCAAAGTTCTTCAATGTGTTTAGCTCTAAAATAAACTTCAAAAATTCACTTAAAAATGGAGATACATTCGTTATAGTATACGATGAAAATAATGTTCTATTGTATGGAAAAATCAGTACGAAAAAACGCAGTTATTGTGTGTATGCGTATGCAAAAAATGATAACAAGGTGGATTATATTTTTGAAAATGGATGTTCTGCAAATGCTGATTCGTCAAAACTCTTTTCGCAGCCTATTTCTGGGGCTAGAATTTCATCTTATTTTGGCCCAAGGAGGCATCCTGTTTTTGGCGTAATCAAGAATCACACTGGGGTTGATTATGTCGCAGCGTATGGAACACCTGTCAAATCAGCTTATAGCGGGAGAGTTGTTTTTGCTGGGTATGATGCTGGATATGGTAAACACGTAATAATACTCCATCCGAACGGATATAAAACGAAGTATGCGCATCTAAGTAGTATTAATGTTCGATACGGGCAGAATGTAGATAAAAATGCCGTTATAGGTAGAGTAGGTTCTACAGGAATTAGTACCGGTTGCCATTTACATTTTGAAATGATTGCTTCTAATGGAATTAGGGTTAATCCGCTTCGCAGAATTACTGTTACCCCTGAACATAAACTTTGTGGAGCTAAGTTAAACCACTTTGTCTCATATAGAAATTCTGTTGATAAAATAGTAGAGAATGCTATTTCGAAAGAAAAAGTATTCGGAGAAATCTAAATAATATGGCGACAGATAGAATTATTCTTCTACACAAAGAATTATCTGAAAAATTACAAAAATTTGCAGAAAGCTATTATTTGTTCGATTCTCCTATTGTTAGTGATTCT
>CAYLKK010000093.1:0-3228 GCA_964384495.1 uncultured Alphaproteobacteria bacterium | reverse complement strand
ATTCTTTTATTTCTTCATCAGAAAATCTAAATTTCGTTTCTATGTATTCTGGGAATAATGCTCTGTTAGTGTTTGGTCTAATTCCCCAAGGTTTTTTCCTCCATATATCAAATTCGCTTAAGACTCGCTTAGCATCTTCTATATCTTTTTGCAGCTCTGATACAGCGTACATAATACTATGGCTTGCATCCATACAATTAGCATTAAATACACAAAAAATTTGAAAAAAAAATAAAATACGTTTAAACATAAAACAACATAAATTAGTTTTTAAATTGTATATTATTTTTCTTAAAACGACAACAGATCAATTTCTTATATCACAATTTTTAGCCAAATCTCGACAAGCATTCTTATTTATAACATTTTGTATTATTTTCTTTAAAAAATAATTTTGACATTTGTAATAACACGACGACAAATCTATATTGTTTGATTGATTTTTTACTCGCTCTATATTACATACCAACCAATATATAACATAGAATGGGTGTGAATTTGCCATTTGAATCAACTTACATTCTTTTATTCCAAACTCACTTAACCAGTTTATTTCTGCATTTATAGCACTACACATATGCGATATTTTTTGTTCATATATACGCATTACATTATTTAATGTTTTATGTAACTTATCAAGAATTTCATTTTTCGCAAATAAGCTATTCTCTCCAAAATTAATCATAAAATCTATATCAAAAATGTTCTTAAAATACATTTTAAAATGATCTTTCCCTTTACCAAAAATAGGAATCTTTGAATTTATATCATCCACATACAGAAAACTGTTTAGTCTATTTACAATTGAATTATATAATTCAATATTATTATTCATTGCAGAGTTTAAAAATTCTGTAAGAAATACTTCCACATACATGAACAAATCATATGAGTACCCAAGCAACAACCCGATACGATTATTTTCAGTTAATTCTATACTAGTTAATGTTCGGCACACTTTAGCTAAATATCCATCTATAGCATTCTCTATATAATCATCTAGTACTACACGTTTTGCGTCAAAATCTATCAAATATATTTTGTCTAAACTTTTATTATATAGCCAGTTATACCCATGTAAATCTTTTAATGCTATTCCATTATTAAGAAGAAAAACAATTTTATTGCTTAACTTTGAAAATATATGCCTAAGTGACACAATACCATCAATAATCGTTTTTTTACCCGTATTCCCATTTACATAATGCTGAAAAGTTATATAGCTCTCATCTTTTTGTATACTTTTCCTATCAAAAGAATCATCAAAAATGTTAGGTAAAGTTCTGTTAATATACGCACAATTTATGAAACAAAAAGATTGTATATACTCGCTTTTTTTGACCCTATCCCAAATATCGAGATGCATTAAAATATCTCGACCAAGCATAGGTTTTACGACGACCTTTTCTCCACTACTTAGCGTCACAATCAAAGCACCGCATGATCCTTTTCTATATATAATTTTACTAATATCATTACTATATGCAGCAATCGCATCTTCAAGATCTCCATTTATAGAACTCTTGAATGTATCGCTTATTAATTCACCATAATTAGCCCCTATATGCTTAAGTAAAAAAGCATCATCACGCACATCTATGTAATGATTACCATAATCTCCATATCGTCCATATATATCATGAAACGAAAAAATGCATGAAAATACTAATAAAAAGATATACGCAATAGGCACTTTGAGATTCAAAATTACACCTTAAATGGAGGAGGCCCATCAGTACTTAATTTCTTTATAGTATCGTCAGGCTTAATCGTATACGCTGCATGCCCTCGTTTTACTCCATCATGTGTATAATCAGTATAATCATCAGTTTTTGCCTCATAAGTAAATGAAAAAATCAACTTATCATCAATCTGATCGTATGTTGTTATCGAACATATATGAAAATCGGTTTTTTGAATAGTTGTATCAAATTCGTCACTATGCTCAACTCTAATGATCGAAATTTCTGGAATTATTTTATTCTCTACCATATGAGATTGCAATGATGCGCCCCATCGTCCGACTGGAATACAAGCGATTACATCCTTTTTTACGAGTTTGCCACTTTTCAAATGTACTGCATTGGAAACAGATTCATTAGGCATTTTATATATTGACGCTTGGAAGCCATAACATAATCCCGCATTTTTATATCCATAATGCGAGTCATCAAAAATGTCCTTTATAACAATAATATACTTTGGAGCATGTTTTTTTGCTTTATGCTCAACATGGACTGGGCTTTTTACATCAAACAACTGTCTATGTTGGTTAATTAATGTATTAATCTCATCGTGGTTATTATTCTGATCCATAACGACTCTCCTGTATCGTTATCTATAATAATACAACAAAAAGATTAATACATAACTACTAGAATAAAATTATTTTATAAATTTACTGTATTTATAGAAATATACTCATCTATTTTTTCTATGGCTAACTCAATATCTTCGCTATTTATAGTCGGTCCTGCCCATAAACGCAAATGAGGTTTAGCTAAAATATGGCCTAGAATATCACAAGCGACATTTTTGTGACATAACTCGTCACAAAGTCTTTTTAGATACACCCACCTATTTTTTTCATCTAAATTTCTATACCAATCAGTAGTAATATCTATGCATGCAATATGCTTAGCTCTCACATTTTCGTCTTTAACACAAAATTTTAAATTTTTAGAATTGGAAATAGCTGTTTTCACTGTAGAATAATTTTCAGAAATTTTTGCGAATAAATACTCAATGCCTCCATGCGCTTCGATATGTTCAATTATATTAATCATATCTTCTACACATAACATAGATGGTGTATTTATTATTTTACCTTCGAATATACCGTCGTTTAATACTCCATTATCACATAAACGAAAAATTCGCGGAATTGGCCACTTAGGACTATATTCATTCAGTCTTTCAATTGCCATAGGACTCAACACAATACAACCGAGTCCAGCTTCTCCACCGACACCTTTTTGCCATGAAAATGACGTAGCATCTAGTTTTACCCAATCTATACTCTGACAAAAAACTGCAGATGTAGCATCACATATTGTTAACCCTTTACGATCATTTGAAATCCAATTTAAATTTTCAAATGTAATGCTTGTTGTAGTTTCCGTTAAACAAAATACAACGTCATAATCAAAATTTACATTATTGCAATCACATATCTCGAAACAATTCGCATCAAATTTTCTTACATCTCTAATTTTTAAATGGTCAGCT
>CAYLKK010000092.1:0-3244 GCA_964384495.1 uncultured Alphaproteobacteria bacterium | reverse complement strand
ATATTTCAGAAAAAATAAAGAGTTTTTTGAATCAAGATAGTTTCAGTAGTTGTAATAACAAAAAGTCAGACAACAGTAATTCTAATCATGAATTCAAAAACGTAAAGAGTATATTTTCTGTTGTTTTGGTGTTAATAATTTTAGGGTTTTTGAGTACAGGTTTCTTCAAAGTTGATTATGACCAAAAAGGAGTTATTTTGCGCTTCGGAAAATGGAATAGAACAGTTAGTTCTGGTTTGCAATATAAACTTCCTTATCCATTTGAACAAGTAATACTGTGCAAAGTTACAAAAGTAAACCAAATAGATATGGGAGTAAACAATGATGGGAAAAATGAAAATTTAGTTCTCACCGGAGATTCAAATCTAGCAAACTTTAGTTACAGTGTACTATGGAAAATCAAAGATGTAGAAGATTTTTTGTTTAATGCTAAGCGTCCAGAAACAACAATTGTCGCAGTTTCTGAAAGCGTTATGAGAGAAATTATTGGACAATCAAATTTCGCTTTTGTTCAGACTGATGGTAGGCCTGAAATTCAAAGAAAAGCTATGGAGAGCATTCAGGCAATTTTAGATGAGTACAAAATAGGTGTTGAGTTAGTAAAAGTTAGTTTGAAAAAAGTAGAGCCACCAGTTTCAGTGATTGATTCATTTAGAGACGTAGAAAGAGCACAAGCAGACCAACAAAGTGAATGCAATAGAGCGGAAGGGTACTCTCGTGATACAAGAGCACGAACTAGAGGTATAGTTGCAGAAAAAATAAACATAGCAACTGCCAAAAAAGCACAGCTTATAGCTAATGCACAAGGTGATGTTTCTCGGTTTAATTTAGTCTATCAATCATACAAACTAGCGCCAGACATAATTGCTGAAAATATGTTATTAGACAGTGCGAATAAATTGTATTCAAGTGCTAAAAAACTGGTAATAGGAAAAGATGTGAAGTCTTTACAACACATGTCTATTCCAAGGGATTATTTAGAAAATAAAATGGAGGCGAGATAATGAAAAAATATTTCTCGATATTTGCTATTGCTGGCTTAGTTATTGCATATGATTCAATATACGTAGTTAATCAAATAGAGCAGGTTGTCATTACGCGATTTGGAGAGCCTGTTAGGGTCGTACAAGAGCCTGGATTATACGCCAAAATTCCATTTATAGAATTTGTTGTTTCATTTGATAAAAGAATGATGAGTCTAGAGCTGTCTGCTTTAGAGGTTACGTTAGGGGATAAGCGCAGGCTAATAGTAGATGCGTTTGGACGTTATGTTATTAACGATCCATTGAAATTCTATCAAACTGTGTATAACGAGCGTGGAGTTTTACAGAGATTGAACCCTGTGTTTTTAGGTAGCCTTAGCGGAATTTTGGGTAACTTGAGCTTGCCAGTTTTGTTGTCTGAAAAACGAGTAGATGTAATGAAACAAATCAAAAATGATATCAATAAATCAGCGACAAGGTTTGGAATAAATATAGTTGATGTCCGTATAACAAAAACAGATCTTCCTCCGCAGAATAGCGAAGCGATTTCTCAAAGAATGATTAGCGAAAGGCAAAGAGAAGCAAAAGAGTTAAGAGCTAAAGGCGTTGAAAAAGCTAAGGAAATTACATCTCAAGCAGACAGAGATAATGCTATAGCGATAGCTGAAGCAGATAAACAGGCTCAAATTCTAATAGGTGAAGGTGAAAATGAAGCTAATAGAATTTACGCTGAGAATTTCTCTAAATCTTCTCAATTCTTTAAGCTATATAAACGTGTAAATACGCTAAACAATTCTTTTAAAGGCGAAAATACAACTTATATTTTAAACAAAGGCGATGATTTATTAAGTGTTATAGAGAAATAATTGATTATGAGCTTCTTAAGTAAAGTTAGCATAATTTCAATTTGTAGTTTTACGATTTATTGTGATTCTATCGCGAAAGAGTTAGATGCTATAGAAATTACAGATTCTGAAGATTATGAGCTAGAGGATCTTCTTGTAGCGAGAATAAAAGATTGGCTTGAATGCGTAGTGAATATTATCGATATGGATCAAAAAGAAGATTCACAGCAAAGTATGCAAAATTCACAAAAATTTTCATCGTTAGGTAGTGGTTTTGTTGTAAATGAAGATGGCGTAATAGTTACAAATAACCACGTGATTTGTGATACAGGAATAGAAAATATTAGAGTTATATTCAATAATGGTGTAGAGCTAAAACCTATACTTTTAGGTTATGATGCTAGATATGATATTGCTGTGTTAAAGGTATCGCCTTTCAAAAATATTAGATATTTGAAACTTGGAGATTCATCTCAGGTAGATATAGGACGTAGAGTCTTCGCTATAGGGCATCCATATGGATTTGGATTTAGCGTGACATCTGGAATCGTATCATTTTGCTCGAGGAATCTTAATAATACTATTACAAAAATAGGGATTGGATCATTTGTGAACTACTTACAAACAGATGCTGCAATAAATAATGGCAATTCCGGTGGGCCTTTAATTCTAGGGAAAACCGGTGAAGTTATTGGTATGAATACTTCAATTTTTTCAAATTCAGAATCAAATTCTGGGATAAATTTTGCTCTGCCGTCTAATATAATTAAATCTGCAGTTTCGCAAATAATAAAATTTGGAAAAGTTCGAAAGCCATGGTTTGGAATATCTTTTGAAAGAGTCCCACAGGATGCGTTAAACGCTCTACAAATCGCAGACTATAAAAATGCAGTTGCTATAACAAAGATTGATGAAAATTCACCAGCTAGTAAAAGTGAGTTACATGTTGGAGATATAATCCTAGAGATTAATGGGGTGAAATTAGAGAAAAATGTAAAGATTGTAGATATAGTTGATTCACTCATCTTAGAAAAGAAAGTAAATATAAAATATAGAAAGGGAAGCCAACAAAGTAAATCTCAAATTAAATTACATTCAATTAATCTTGATGTTTGTTATAAAGATGTGGATGATTTTAAGTCAATTAAATATGATTTAGTGAATGATAAAGGAATATTGATAGATGAGTTAGGAATTTGTATATCAATTAGTAAGAATAGCAAAACAGATGAAAATATAACAGATAGAAAACGAGATTCGATTACTGTATCATCTGTAGAAATATCTGATGATAGTAGTTTGCAACCTGGTGATATTTTACTTTCAGTTACTCATGAAATAGCGGGGTCTAAGAATCTATCATCAGTAGATGAATTGTTGGAGTTTCTTGATAATATAAAACAAATTGTGAAACAG
>CAYLKK010000091.1:0-3286 GCA_964384495.1 uncultured Alphaproteobacteria bacterium | reverse complement strand
GAACAAATTTTTGTAAATCATACACTATTTTAGTTAATATCAAGATAATATTATGTACAGACGACGTAGCCTTTGTTATTCCTTTACAATTTGCGCTAACATTTTAAAACTTACATTATGAGTATAATAGAATTCTACTATAAGTTTCATGTTAGCTAATTTTTTATAAAAATGAGATAGACTCGCATCAGTACTTCGAGGCTATTGTTGATGGTAAGATATATTATTGTTGTATCATGTATTGTTGCATATATTAACTTTAGTGAAGCTAAAAAAGAGATTCAACAATCGACGCGAAAGGTTGGTACAATACATAATATTAAACAATCAATCTTAGAAACACAAAAGAAACTAGGGCGTTCTGCGAGGAAGAAACTATATAATAAAGCATTTAGTTTTTCTATTCTGCCTACAGCAAAAAAAAGAGAAAAAATGATTGAGAAACTATCAGATAAAGCTGCGATTTATCTACAACTTAAAATATATGAAAATCTTATTGGGAATGATAGTGGCATTGTAAAAAAAATATATGAATTAATAAATAACGGGACAGAATACGCTATCCGTAGAGAAATTCAATTTGCGTCAGATTATGAAATTGAAATGTTTTCCTCTGATCTTATTAATGACATTTTCAGGAATATGAGACTTGTCGAAAAACAAGAATGGCTGATAAATAAATTAAAGAATGGAAGGCTTGATTTATATGACGCGTACGACCTAGCAAGGGGTATCACCCCATTCCACTATAAAAAGTCGCAAGTAGCTCAAGCGATTGCGACAGAGCATATAAATGATTTATTTGCGGATGCACAAAATAGGGCTAAAGCCCAAAAGCAAACGCCACATGCTGGAATATCTGAGTTCTTCAATATAAACGTAAGTAAAGCTAGCCTAATAGAGATTAGAGAGGCTGTTAAAGCAAAGACAGAAGATGAACTTAATAAATTTTTTGAAAAAATACATATAAAACCGATTCGGACCAATGTTAGCAGAGCAAAATTGAAGAAAAAGACTCCTTACTGATTTTAAACAATGTATATAGTTTAAAACACTTTGGAAAAAGCAATAATTGCATTACGTTCTGAAGATATTTCTTGCACACTCCAATAATGTTTCAAACTTATTAATAAGTGCATTTGAATTTTCTACCTGACAACATGGAGAAATAATATTACGAAAATTTAACTTACATGCCTCGCTAATCCGTTCTTCAATTTTGGAAACAGATCTAATTTCGCCAGTTAGGCCGATTTCACCAAATGCTACTGTTCTTTCTGGCAAGCTGATATTTAATCTACCGGATATAAGGCTTAAAGCTATCGCTAAATCTCCAGCTGGTTCGCTAATTTTTAAACCTCCAGCTATATTAAGATAGACATCTCTATCGGCAAAAGCAAGTTTACACCTAGACTCAAGGACAGCTATGATTGTTAGTAGTCTATTTAAATCACAACCAACGACTGTCCTCCTAGGCGATGGAAGATAACTTTTAGCGACTAGTGCTTGGACTTCCACCAAAATCGGTCTACTTCCCTCAACTCCTGCAAATACAACATTCCCAGGCAAATTTGTATAACCATTGTTTAAAAACATTTCAGATGGATTTTCTACAGAAGCTAGCCCATTACCTCTCATTTCAAATATTCCTACTTCGCCACATGAACCATAGCGATTTTTTATCGCTCTCAATATCCTGTAAGAATTTCCACGTTCCCCTTCAAAGTACAATACAGTATCTACCATATGTTCAAGTACTTTAGGCCCAGCTAAACTTCCATCTTTTGTCACATGCCCTACTAAAAAAACAGTCACATTATTTTTCTTAGCAAAATTTATAATTTCTGCAGCACATGCTTTTACTTGAGCTATACTACCTGGTATCGATTCGACAAAAGTACTTTGTAATGTTTGAATCGAATCAATAATTACAAATTTTTCATTACCTGTTAATGAAGATATAATCAAGTTTACATCAGTTGCACATGCTAACTTCACATTTGAATTCGATACACCTAATCTTTCTGCTCTCAAACAAATTTGTTGTTTAGATTCTTCTCCAGAAACATAAACACACTCATAATTTTTTGATAAGCTAGCAGCAATTTGGAGTAATAAAGTAGATTTACCAATCCCAGGTTCTCCTCCTATTAAAACAACAGAACCATGAACAATTCCACCTCCGCAAACCCTATCAAATTCACATATATTGGAAAATGTTCTTTCTGCTTCGACATTATCACTTGATAAAGACGAAAAATCTATTTTGTCTGAAGAAGATATTCCTGATGAAAAATTAGTTTTAACAGCCTCTTCTATAGAACTCCATTTCCCACAATCTTCACATTTCCCTAGCCATTTTGGATATGTAGCTCCGCACTCAGTGCAATAAAAACTATTTTTTATCTTTTTATCGCTCATATCACTTTTCCCATAAAGAGGCTTGCACAAAATTCTTTACATAATCTATGTCAGTATTGTTAAGCTGACCAATCTCTCCTTGCCAAACAATTTTCCCATCGCATAACATGGCGCCCTTATTCCCTATTCGCTTGGCTACATTCAAATCATGTGTAATTGTCAACGATGTAACGCTGCAACTATCCTGTTTAGAACCTTCTACAATTTTACATTTTTTTATATCATCTAACGTATTGCGAATTAAACTGGCAATTACATTGCTTGTTACAGGATCAAGCCCGGACGTAGGTTCATCGAAAAGCATAATATCTGGTTCAACAGCGAGCGCTCTTGCCAACCCTACCCTTTTCTGCATCCCTCCAGATAAAGATGCAGGATATAATTCAAGTACATCTTCATTTAGTCCTACTGCATTAACCTTTCTCCGAGCAATTTCTTGAGCTTCCATCTTTGTCTTATTTCTTTGGATAGCAGGAAACATCACATTCTCTAGAACTGTCATAGAATCAAATAAAGCACATCCTTGAAATAAAACACTAAATTTTGAACGATATTCATCTCGTTTTTTCTTGTCTAAAACACTTATTCCATCTATTGTTATGTCTCCATAGTCTAATGGCATTAAACCTAATAGAAGTTTTAATGTTACAGACTTACCTGCTCCAGATTTACCTAAAATTATCATCGAATCATTTTCTAAAACTTCAAATGAAACTTTATCTAGAACTTTTAGGCCATTAGTAAAACTTTTACTTACATTCTCAAATACAATTTTTTTCATTTTTCTTGTCCTAAGTTAGTTTCCAAAAAATAGCGAAGTTAAAAGATAATTAAAAATCAATATTAATATGCATGCGAATACGAC
>CAYLKK010000090.1:0-3362 GCA_964384495.1 uncultured Alphaproteobacteria bacterium | reverse complement strand
CGATGGTTTATAAATTTCTATTAAAATTCTGTATAACAAAACTCTGCCTACTGGAGTAGACGCAATTTTTTGGAAATTTTCTACAAATAAATCACATTTTTCTGAAACATTTATTATTCTTTTTCTGCCTCCACACTCATCAAAGCCATTTTCGCAATATACTCCACTTGCATTTTTTTCTACTCCAAAAACTCTCATATACCAATGCGTTATATCATCTGACTGCACATTTGCTGCAGACATTTTTACAACAGCACATGTCTTAAATTGATGTAATAATCTCCTCCCAGCAAACTCAGTGCAATTTATGCACAAAGTTTGGGTTAATATGCACAAAAATGCGCACAAATACCCTATAATTTTTTTCATCTTATCCTCTAATTTTGTTGATTTTTTTGAAAACTGTTTAAATATAAAAAGCCATTACTACATATGACTTTTCATTAAAATTCTAATTTCAATTAATATTTCCAGAAGTTAAACGCGCGCGGAAATACGCGGGGCGCACGCGTTTATTTGGCGTAACACTTGCTAAAATATTTTTAATAAAAACTTACACTACAACTTATATTTCTTCTGCCTCAAGACGCCATTCGTGTGACAAATCCCATTCACTGCTCTCACTAACAAAATTCGTTATTAACATCTGTAAACTAGGCCGAAATGATACAAATAAATTACTATCATTTGGAGATTTTAATTCTATCTTTTTTCCATTTAATGTAAAAGGAACATCTTGGCCACTTTCATTTATAACCAAAACACTTCCATCTACAAAATCTCGAATCAATTCTATACTCTGCACACCAGCTTCTATGTTCTGCCAAATACTCTGAATACAATCAATCTTAACGATAGAACCTATCCTTAGATTACCAAATGCAGGAACATTCATATCCTTGCACTTAATTACTGTTCGATACCTCTGTCTTTCACTCAACTTTATAAAACATAAATCACCATTTACAGTCTTCCTAAATTGACCGTTAGGAATAGGTACAAGCTCTTGCTTACAACCTCGCGCAGACAAAGGAGGTAAACCTAATCCATTTATTGTTAATACACTATCCATTGCTAATATCCTCCCAGTCAGGCGATTTAACTGGCTGACTTAAAAGTGCAAGTTCAAAATACTCATGTAAACTTACAACCAAATTTTCACTTTTTATATTTTCTTCAGCAAAATCACAATTATCATGCATCATGATATAAACTCCTTAGCCAAATAAGACTATTTAACGTCACCATAAATTTATTCTTCCGATTCTCTATCGACCCAATTTTTACTGCAGCCGCACCTATTTGCTCTTTCCCTTGAAATAATCTCAATGTTTCTCTAGATATAGCGCCTAACGCTTTTATGATAGTTACATTCAGATGATTCGTATCATCTTCTTTATTCTCTAAGCTCAAAATAACATCAGCCCTAGCCCGTTTATCTAATGCTGTCATTGTATTTTGTACATCTGCAGCTAAATATGGTTCATCTATTTCATAATCGCATGGCAATGGTAATGGAAGGATTTTTATATTAATTCCCATTTCTTGGAAGCGCTCTTTTATCGAATTTAATAAACCGAAATCCCAAAACATAATTAAACCCCCGAAATTTTTTCTACTGCAAAAAATTTAATCCAACATTTTTGCGGATCCACCACAGGCGATCTTGTTACATTAAATACTTGACCATTTAATGTAACGTTAAAATGAGATGGCAGTTTAGAAAAAAATTTTATAACAAATTTATATAACGGAGCATTTTCTTTATAAATTTTTACTGAAACATCAGCCCATACACGCCTCCATTCCTCTACACTGCTCTTCCATACATTATTTCCATCTAAAAAATATGTTTTTTTATTTATAGTAATTCTTTGTTTATACGTATACATTCTTAGCTCCCTCTAAACTACAATTCAAACTATGTGATAATTTACAAATGGCTGTAGCAATCTATTTACAACTCCTTTTTCTAGTTTATTCTTTAAGAAAATACAATTTCTTGTCTCGTATAATTCCCAAACTTTCAGCATAACTGCCATCTTTAACTGTTTATAAACATCATCAGGATCATCAAACATGCCTATTGACACGACCAATGTAATCTTTGCTGTTCTATCTTTCATGTTTTGATAAAGCGCACTATTTTTTATCTTTAAAAATTGAGAGTAACGGCCTTCATTTACGACCGCATAGTCGTCTTCAAATATTTTTTTATCTTCTATGTATAATGAATTTACAGACTTCACATTTATTCCAGACAATTTAATTCGTATAAAACTTTGCTTGTTATATACCGGTGCCATCATCTTAAATTCATCTTCTGTTACTTCAATATCTGCAGTAAATTTATACTGTCTTTGCATTATTTTCTGACATATAAATTCCTCTACATCTTCTACCGCTGTATTTATTAAATCTTGAATTAATTCATCGTCATCATCATGATCAACCTTTAAATAATGTTTCATACCTTCTAGTGAGACAACACTTACTTTAGGTTTTATAGACCTAATTTGTTCATTAAATATTTTCATTGGATACCTATATTCTAAATTTTCTTGCAAGAATTCATATATTAAACTCTCGCAAGAAATACTATATGTTACTCAGCAAATTTCACTACACGAATTGCATCAAAATTTACAACATCTCCACCAGTTCTTTTTGTAGCAAAAAATTCTACAAAAGGTTTCGACGAATACGGATCTCTAAATAAATTAATATCACTCCTATCCACAATCATATATGCAGAAGAGAAATCGCCAAAAACTATTGAGCAAGTACCCTCACTAGAAGATAACTCAGGCAGAGTATCATCTATAAATACTGGGTATCCATATAAAGTAGCAGGAAATTCGCCTAACGGATATTTGAAAATATGATTCCTAGAAAATTCGTCTTTTAATTGCTGAATTTTTGTATATGCGGATCTAGACACAAGCCAAGCTGCGTTTTTAGAATATTCGTGTTTTAATGAAGTCGCAACAGCCATTAAGAAGTTATCTCCTTCTTTGTCGATAAAATCCCCATTTTTCCCTGTCTTAAAACACTGCAATTTACCAAATTCTGGAGTTTTTTCGTGCATATCGTATGTAAGAATTCCTTTCGGTTTTCCATCTCCATCACCAAACCAAAACGCATGGTTTTCAAGCTCTGAAATCTTTTTAGAAACATTATTCACAAACCATTCATATACATCAATATCAGAATCATCTAATAATTTTTGAGTAATTTTTATATTTGCAAAAATTTCATGTGTTGGAATTTTTATTTTTTTAAATTCAGCAGTGTCTTCATTAGTTGGATACTTAGTTTCGGTAGACCAGCCAGCACTAGGCGATTTATTATCATATAACACC
>CAYLKK010000089.1:0-3394 GCA_964384495.1 uncultured Alphaproteobacteria bacterium | reverse complement strand
ATTTCATGGATCACATAATTTATTATTATATTAAGCAAATCGTCACACTGTGATATTGTAGTTAAGCGACTATTCTCATTACTGAGTTGTTCTTCAGAAAAATGTATTAAACTTCTTGCATAATCTGCTATATCTGCTGGCATTGTGATTAATTTAGATTGAGTCTCCACTTGTCCAATAGTAGCTTTAGGACAAGTCATATTCATTCCGTCCACTAATGGCAAAAACGTTAAAAATGATACACACGCTAGCAACTGCTCCTTCTTCATAGTACATGCCCCCAAATGAACATTCTAAATAAATCTACAATAAATATATTTTAAACATAAACTATAATTAATGTAAATTAATTTATTCACACTACTATAGAACGCATATTAAAAATATGTTTCTAACATTTGTTTTATTCGTTACTTAGTACTATAATTCAAATGTTTGTAAAATTTAGAGGTTTTATGAGAAAGTCTTGTATCATAGTATCGTCATTATTACTATCATATCCAACAATTGCAGAAAGTAACGTTTTGATATCATCAGACGATTCTAATGATTTACCTGAATTGGCTATGCCAGAAACGTCATTTGATGGTCTAAGAATTTTTGCTGAATTCGGCTATGATTCAACAAAGAATGATTATAGGTTTAAGGATAAAACACTTAGTAGAGCTACCAACGTTGAATTAGAAGACAAAGATGGAAATAAAAAGCAAACCGACATTGTTTACACGTCGACTAACTTTACACAAATGCCAAATAAAGGATCTGTAAAGACAAGAAGCTTCGTAACTATTTTTGGTGTCGGCTGCGGTGGAACATTTGATAACAATATTTTTCTCGGTGTAGATTTTGGATTTTTTAGCAGATTCGGCGGAACCCAAAAATCACGTACACACAAAATAACTCTGCCTGAAGTGAAAGATGCAAAATTCAGCTACGAAATCGTAAAAGACGATAAGACAACAGAAAGAAAGGAAGTGACATACAGTCTAGGTAGCATGTCAATTGATCAAAGTATAGATTTAAAGTGTCAAAGTGCAATGGGACTTAGCATTAAATTTAGAGCCGGATATGTTCCTCATGCTAAAAGTTATATGCCATACATTGTATTTGGCTGTGAACGATTTCAGCACTCATTACGTTCTTCGATAAACATTACAGGTTCGACTGACAAACATACATCCGGATATGAATCGTTCGGGTCATTCCATCCGCTTATTGGAGTTGGAATAGAAAAAAAATTAAAAAACAATTGGAGCGTAAGAGGGGAATTGACATACAATATAGGAGTTTGGGATTCTACAAACAAAAAATTAACAAATGCTATTCAATCCGCAAAATTATCTACAGTTAGTAGATTTAAAGCAAAAGGAAACCGTTTCACTACACGTATTATCCTCTCAAAATTCATATAAAATTGTATGAAGCATATCCCACGTTTTTTTTTCGATGGAGCAATTCGATCTGGCAGTCTCATTAAGCTGCCAGATGTAAATACACATCATCTATTGCACGTGTTAAGAGCTAAACAAGGCGACACTGTAAAGCTATTTAACAAAGATTACGGAGAATGGAGTTGCTCGTGCGAAATAAGTAAAAAAAATGTTTTTGTAAAAGTTGAAAACAAAATAAGAGATTATTCTCAAAACTTAGATCTCAAAATTAATTTATGTTTTCCAATAATTAGCCCACAACGATTATCTATAATATTTGAAAAGTGCACGGAGTTAGGAGTTACAAATTTTATTCCTATAATTTCAGATTTTTCTCAAAATAATAAGATAGATAAAGAAAAAGCAAACCGAATATTCATTTCAGCAACAGAACAATCTGGTCGATTAGATATACCACAAATATCAGATCCAATTAAATTAGAAGACTTATTAAATCAATCTATTAGTTTGTTATTAGTATTCGATGTAACTGGAAAAAATATAAATACAATCGATATTTTTTCAGATAAAAGTCACAATGAAATATTCTTACTCGTAGGCCCAGAAGGAGGTTTTTCTGAAAAAGAAATTGAGATATTTAAAAACAGTTCTTCGAAAAACGTAAAAATTGTAAAATGTGGGAATAATATTATGAGGAGTGAAACAGCATGTATCATGGCTTCTTGTCTTTGTTTAACTATTCCGAAAAAATCATAAGTTATCTTGTATGTTAAATCACTCAACAGCCAAAAAATGATTAGACTTGGTTTTGCGTGTAAAATTGTAGATTGTCCACAGGCTAAAATACGTAGCTGTACCATAAAAAACGCAAATAAAGAAAATTTAATTGAAATATCAAACTGCAATATAGATGCATTAAGTTTCATGATTTCTTATTGCTCAGAAAATAACATAGGACTCATGCGAATAAGCTCTGATATTATTCCATTCGCATCACGTCAAGATATAAGCATAGACTGGCAAGCAATATTTTCAGAAAAACTGAAACAAGTTGGCGATAAAATAAGACAAACAAATTTAAGGGGCTCTATGCATCCAGGACAATATACTGTTTTGAATTCATTAAACCGAAATGTCGTGATCTCTGCGATCTCTGACATAAACTGGCATGCTAATTTTTTAGATGCATTAAATGTAGATACGTCAGCGAAAATAGTACTACACTTAGGTGGTGTATATAACGACAAGAATGCATCAATTATGAGATTTATTCAAAATTTCAATTTACTTCCTAAAAATGCAAAAAGCAGAATAGTCCTGGAAAACGATGAGAAAAACTACAATATAAAAGATGTATTATTTGTGAGTAAAAAACTTGGAATTCCTACCGTGTTTGATGTGTTCCATCATTATTTAAATCCTCCAGGAGATGACAAAGATATTATACACTGGATTACTGAATCAGCAAAAACTTGGACGAGCAAAGACGGACGACAAAAAATACATTATTCACAGCAAAAAATAGGAGCAAAAAAAGGCGCTCATTCAGATACAATAGATACAAAGATTTTCATGGATTTTTATAAAACAATTTCTAAACTTGACATTGACATAATGCTAGAAGTAAAAGATAAAAATATATCTGCACTTAACTGCATAAATGCAATAAAGTCTATAATTTAAGTTATTTCCTATAACTAAACTCGTTTAATTGACCTAACCCTAGAACATGTTCTGATCGCAGCTTGCAATTCTCCTAGTTGTTTCAGATCTTTCACACTAACATCAATTAACATTTCATAGAAATCGCTAGATCTACTCTCTAGTCGCATATTTGTTATATTTATACCTTTATCACTTATAATCTTAGCTACTTGAGCTAAACTTCCAGTCTTATTTAAGACAGTCAAATCCAAAGAAGCAATTAAGTCAATATTTTTAGTACCTTCATCAACCCAACATACACCAATTTTATCTTTTTCATTACATGAATGCTGACATGA
>CAYLKK010000088.1:0-3407 GCA_964384495.1 uncultured Alphaproteobacteria bacterium | reverse complement strand
TCACTTTGGCATAAGGATACTCAATGTTACGAAACTCTGATTCAATTTTATTACAAATATTGATTACACGCTTCGTATCATAATAATTTCCAACTAATACTTCATGATTCTGAATATAGTTATCAGAAACATTTAATTTATATTCTGTTAATAAATCTATATTAGATATTCTATATCTTACTCCAGTATCAACGTATATCTTTACTGCTACATCACGATTACTCACATGAGAAATTTTGTACTTTACAGAGATACCAAAATATCCATAATCTAAAGCTACCTTTCTTATCTCTTCTATAATACTTTTTAACCTGCTTTTAAGTACATACATATTCGGGATAACTTTCATATTTTTCCCAAACACAACTACATCCATAAGAGCGGAGGCTAACCCTTTTGAAACATTTTTATCTTTATATTCCACACTTAATTTACACTTAAAATTAGACAATGTATCTATAGATAGCTTATTTTTATAACTTCTCTCTTGAGCATAACAATTGTTATTACACAAAAAAAATGCAGCACACAAACAAATGATCAGAGCCATTCTTTCCTAAGTTTTTCAAATGTATTATTGTTTATGGCAACACGTATTTTTTCCATCAAAGAGTTCATAAAGAAAATATTATGAACAGATATTGCCTGAATAGCCAACATTTCTCTAGCTTTCAATAAATAATGCAAATATGCTTTTGAAAATTGTCTACAACATTCACATTCACACTGATCATCAATAGGAGTATTATCATGCTCATATTTTGCATTTTTTATATTTATATGTTCTTTATTTGGAATATCTCTAAACTCAGGCCTTACCAATGCGCCTCCATGTCTCGCAATTCTAGTAGGATGAACACAATCGAATGTATCTATACCCAACGATACACCATTAAATATATCAGAAATTCCACCTATTCCTAACAAATGAATAGGTCTTGAAGTATTCAAATTTTGGAATGCCATATCTACGACTTCATGCATTTGATCTTTAGTTCGCCCCAAAGTTCCACCTATAGCTGTACCAAAAAAATTATTTTCACTGACGAATTCAGCACCTAACTTTCTCAAATCAGGATAGATCCCACCCTGAATAATTCCATAAAGAGCCTGAGAACCATCATTTAATTCTTCGAATCTTTTCAATGACCTTAGCTCCCAATTATGAGACCTTTGTAGCGACTTTTCTGTATATTTTCTTGAAATGTTGAATGGAGTACATTCATCTAAAACAACAACTAAATCCGCTCCTAATTCTTTCTGCGTTTCTATTGATTTTTCCGGAGTCAATAATTTATATGAACCGTCCCAATAAGAGCGGAAACTAGCCCCTTCATCTGTGATTTTTAAAAGAGATTTTCTGCCGACTCTTTTCCCCTTAATTTCATCAGCTACAGATCCATGCCCAAAGCTAAAAATCTGGAATCCTCCGGAATCAGTAAGCATTGGTTTATTCCAGTTTAGCATCTTGTGTAAACCACCAATCTTCCTTACATTATCTCCACCAGGATTTAAAAAAAGGTGATATGTATTTGAAAGAATAATCTGAGTATTTGCTCTCTCTAATTGTTCTGGCCAGACTCCTTTCATAGCAGCCTTCGTAGCACAAAATATAAAAGCTGGAGTTCTAATACTCCCATGCGGCGTATTTAGAACGCCACACCTAGCCTTACCGTCTGTTTTTATAATTTCAAAATCGAATTTTTTATACATTCTAAGTTTCAAAAAATTACATCTAATTTAGATTATATGACATTTATCACAGAAACAAAATGCATCAAAAGAAGAGACTTTACTCCACAACGGCATCTGGCACACTACTTACTTCCAGTGTAATATCATCTTCATGTTGCTCGCTAGAAGAAGATTCAGACGAATCAGCAACATTTTTCTTCTTACGCATACGTGAATTATTTCTAGTTTTCCCCCTTGCAGTCGCTTTATTCTTTCCTGACTTTTTCTTATATTTAACACATTTCACATTTTCTTGAGTTGTATGATCATCAAAATCATCTATAATTTGCTCACATAAAACCGGCTCTACAGAGAAATCTGACAACGACATATCGTAATCTATCCCAACCAAAATTTTGCAATTTCTACTTTTTTCTATTGATGTAATAAACGATCTTTTATTATTCAACAAATATACAGCAGTTTGTGGCGATAAAACTATTTTTACTTCTTTTACATTTTCAAAAGCGCAGCTCTCTTCAAGTTTTCTAAGAGCCTGAACCATCATGGATTCGATCGACCATATAGTCCCAGCCCCATTACAGTAAGGGCAAGTAATTCTATGAGTTTCCATCAAATTAGGCTTCAATCTCTGCCTAGAAATCTCTAAAAGGCCGAACTGACTTATATCACCAATTTGCGTTTTTGCTTTATCACTTTTAAAAATCTGCTTTAATGTTTTTTCGATAGTTTTTATATTTTTACTATCCGCCATATCAATAAAATCTACAACTATTAACCCGCCTAAATCTCTTAATTTTATCTGTCTAGCGACTTCAGTAGCCGCCTCTAAATTTGTCTTTAATGCTGTATCCTCTACACTTCTTTGTTTAATAGATTTACCAGAGTTCACATCTATTGAAACTAGCGCCTCAGTAGTATTAATAACGATATACCCACCTGAAGGCAGAGGAACTCTAGTAGAGTACATTTGCGCTATTTGTTCATTAAGCCCATATTTACAAAATAGAGGAATTCCACCATCCTTGAAATGCTTTACTTTTTGCGCATGGCTAGGAAGCATTTTTTTCATAAATGACTTAACTATTTTATAGCTAGTTTCACCTTCTACAATAACTTCATCTATTTCTTTGGAATACATATCTCTTATAGAGCGTTTCAGTATCCCAGCCTCCTCGCTAATTAAACATGGTGCTTGAGACTTTAGAACGATATCTAGCATATCAGTCCATACCTTATGTAAGAACTCATAATCTCGCTTTAGCTCTTGCTTTGTCTTGTTAGTACCAGCTGTTCTAACTACAACACACATCTCAGGTGGGATATTAAAAGTACTCAACATATTCTTTATCTTAGTTCTTTCTGCTGCAGAAGAAATTTTTTTCGAAATACCATATGGTTTATGCGTATTTGGCATAAGAACACAATATCTCCCAGATAAAGATATATATGTACTTAGAGCAGCGCCTTTCACTCCACGTTCATCCTTCATAACCTGGACAAGCAAAACTTGTCTTTTCTTTATGACTTCTTGTATTGTGTATTTTTTATAAAATTTTGTTTTTATATCAAAAACTACCTGAAACTTATCTTCTTCCGACGCATCTTCTGGCATTTTTGATAAAGCAACATCTATTATCTCATTTAATTTTTCCTTATCAGAGACAGGAATCTGATAATAATTGGGATGTATTTCACTAAAGCTTAAAAAG
>CAYLKK010000087.1:0-3412 GCA_964384495.1 uncultured Alphaproteobacteria bacterium | reverse complement strand
TCATGAAAATTAAACATATTTGTTCTTTCCTACCTCTATGTCGCTCTATGAAGCATTAGAAAGAACTGGATAGATTGATTGGAAGTATCTTATACTGGTGATAGTGTAGTAAGCGGTATAACACAAGATTTTGTTAGTAGTTTAACTGATAGTAAAGCTGCTAAAGTTGTAGAGACGTATTATTTGGATTCTGATGCTGTAGTTGATTCGCGTGAATTTTATAATAAATTGAAATTTCAAGACGATGCTAACTAGGATGTGATAAACAACTATGTAAGTAGAATTAATAAAGGTTTTGATGATATACTGAATCGACCGTACAATCAAACTGAGTTAGCGGAAAACTATCAGAATCGAATTCTTGTTTCAAAACAGCGATATCAAGATGTTACAAATGCCTTTAATTCTTTAAAAGATAAAGTTGAAAATGCTAAATCTCTTATAAATACAAAATTAACTGGGATAAAAGATTGACAATGGATAGCATATCAATATTTTACATCTGCAAAATAAAGTCCAGATGCTGGAGCAGTAACTCCTGCTCTGGCTCTGTCTTTTGATGCTAATATATCTAGAAAATTGTCTTCAGACCAAACCCCAGTCCCAACATTGTATAATGTTCCAGCTATATTTCTGACTTGATGGTATAGGAATGATAAAGCTGAAATATCTATGTATATATATTCTCCATTTCTGTGTACATTGATATAATCAATAGTTTTTATTGGAGATAATGCTTGGCAACCTTTAGCTCTGAAAGCCGAGAAATCATGTTTACCTACTAAATGTTGGGCAACTTCGTTCATTTTATTAGTATCTAAATCACGAATTATCCACCAAACGCGGTTTTTATAGAGTGCAGGTCTTGCTCTGCGGTTGAATATTACATACCTGTATGATCTTTGCTTAGCATCGAATCTTGCATGGAAATTATCGTCAACTATTTCTACAGAAACTATACTAATTTCTTCATCGTGCAGGTTGCTATTTATACACTGCATAACACTGAACGGATCTCGATCTTTTTGTAAGTCAAAATGTGCTATTTGCCTAATTGCATGTACTCCAGTATCTGTGCGACCAGCTCCATATACAGCAACAGGAGAGTTTCCATTCAATGCGTAAAGAGAATTTTCTATTGATTGCTGGATAGTTTTTAGGTTGCCTTGTTTCTGCCAGCCGAAATAATTCGTTCCGTCGTATTCTATTACAGCTTTATATCTTGCCATCTTTTCCCATAATGCAATATATCCAAAATTTTAGATATATGCTCTTTTAAATTTTTTCTTTCAACGACAATATCTATCATTCCGTGTTCTAAAAGATACTCAGATTTCTGAAACCCTTCCGGCAATTTTTCTCTAATTGTCCCTTCGATCACTCTAGGGCCTGTAAATGCAATTAAACTACCTGGCTCGGCTATGTTGATATCTCCTAATAGAGCAAAGGACGCGGAAACACCTCCAGTTGTCGGATCTGTTAACAATGATATAAATGGGATGCCAGCATTTTTTAACATATTTATTCCAGCAACAGTTCTAGGCATTTGCATCAATGAAAATAATCCCTCTTGCATTCTTGCTCCACCAGAACAAGGAACAGCTAAAAATG
Organism: uncultured Alphaproteobacteria bacterium; assembly: GCA_964384495.1. GTDB lineage: Bacteria > Pseudomonadota > Alphaproteobacteria > UBA3830 > CAYLKK01 > CAYLKK01. The sequence goes on along the minus strand of CAYLKK010000087.1, from coordinate 1,801 downwards.
GAATTTTGTTGCTTACAGCGTATTTGCATGCATTAACAAATCCATTTCCGACTGCTGTTCCCATCGAACCGCCCATAAAATCAAAATTAAAAATCGCAGCAACAACGCTTTGTTTGTTAATTTTCCCATAACCAGTGATAAGTGCATCATTTTCGTTTGTTTTTTCTCTATATTCTTTTAGCCTGTCAGTATATCTCTTTGTATCTTTAAATTTTAGTGGATCTTTGACTGATGTGGCGTTAGGTAGCCTATTGAATGTGTTTTCGTCAAATAGCAAATTAATACGTTCATTTGCACTCATCCTTAAGTGATAATTACAGTAAGGACATACATTCAAGTTTTCTTTTAAAGCTTGTAAAAAAAGCATATGTTCGCATTTATTGCACTTTGTCCATAAATTATCTGGAACATCTCTTCCTACAATCGCTCTGATTTTAGGGCGAACAAAATCAGTTAACCAATTCACTATAACCTCCGATTAGATGTTTACTTACAAATGTTTTCTAATTTATTTTTATTTATAAATTTTATTAAATTCCCGCTTGGTCTAAAATACGGTAATATTCTTTTTTTGAACAAAACTATTTCACTACTATTCACAGATTTAGCTTGATAAGGTTTCCTTATCCGTCTACTAAACGAGCCAAAACCACGGAATTCAGCACGTTTGCCTTCCTTGATAGTTTCTATAATTTTTTCTATTATAAGATCGACTATCATGTATGCATCTTCTTTTGTTATTTTTGGATGCTTTTCCATGATTTTTTTTGCGATATCTTTTTTAGTCATTTTTATACCTCTGAATGTTTCTTTTGCATATACGCTGCTTTTAATGTATTTCCCAATAAGAATGAAACAGTAATAGGCCCGACACCACCAGGTACTGGTGTAATGTACGCTACTTTGTCGACTACAGCGTCAAGATCAACATCTCCAACTATTTTTATCTTTCCATCTGCATCTATTCTGTTGATACCTACATCAATAATAGTTGAGCCGATCTTTACCCAATCTGATCCTATAAACTTAGGTTTTCCAACAGCGGCTACTAATATATCGGCTGATTTAGTAATTTCACATATATTTTTAGTTTTTGAGTGTACTATAGATACAGAGCAATTCTCTCGTAATAGAAGTTGAGCCATAGGTTTCCCGACGATGTTAGAACGACCTACAACAACAGCATGCATTCCGGATAAGTCATTGTGTATGTGTTTTAACAATGTTACTATTCCACTAGGAGTGCATGGAAATAGACCATCGTTGCTTGCAAGTAAATTCCCTTGGTTTTGAACAGTCAATCCGTCTACGTCTTTTAATGGATCTATCAAATTTGTAAGATAAAATTCATTTAAGTGCTTTGGTAATGGTAACTGTAATAAAATGCCATGAACGGACTTATTTTGGTTAAGCTCTAATATTTTATTTCCTAATACATTTTGAGAAACACCACTTTCGAACTCGAAAAGTAAGGATTGTATTCCGACGCTAGCGCAAGCTTTTATTTTATTGTTTACGTATATTTCACTCGCTGCATCGCCCTTTACTCGGATTAATGCTATACAAGGAGTTTCATTAAATTCCTCTATAAATTTACGAGTTTGTTTGCTTATATTTTGCTTGATAGATTCAACAAATTCTTTGCAATTTATTATTTTTGAACGAAACATAAATTCACTCTAAAAACAGGCTAATTTTATAAGTTATTAAGAATGAATTCAAGACACTGAAATTAAATTGCAAATGAAAAGCAGAATCCGAACGAAATATTGGAGAGGAGAGTCGAGGGATCGGATATTAT
>CAYLKK010000086.1:1207-3443 GCA_964384495.1 uncultured Alphaproteobacteria bacterium | reverse complement strand
AATCATATCGGTCTTGAATTAAATTTATTGACGAGCAGTAGGACAGAGAGTCTGAGCATTTCAGCTGATTTTGAATAGCATTTAGTTTTTCTATGCAGCCGAGCATTGTATAATTCTACCAGACATGCTTCTGATTTGGTTATAAAGTGATATTTTCAGATCATCATATATAACGACTTAATTTGCAATCCCCCGTTAATTGATTTCCGTTTAGTTTTGTGTTATTTTACTGGAAATTGTTCGTTGAGGATAACATGGCGAAAGGTAATACAATTTTGATAAAGCTTCAAAGCACAGCAGATACTGGGTATTTTTATGTAGCAAAGAAAAATCCTAGAAAGCACACAGAAAAACTTGAGTTTAGAAAGTATGATCCTGTTGCTAGAAAGCATGTGATTTTTAAAGAAACAAAAATCAAATAATTGTTCAGGCACTTATTCAAGCATTTTGGCTAAATATTCTCGCTTCGTATAGGGGCCTTTTTTTATTATGAAAATAGCTTTAGTGGGAAGACCAAACGTTGGGAAATCATCTGTATTTAACAGATTAGTCGGCAAGCGTGTAGCAATCGTTGATGATGTTCTTGGAGTTACAAGAGATCGCAAGTATGATTCCGCGTGTATCGGAGACTTTTACTTTGATGTAATAGATACTCCTGGTGTATCTGTAAATGCTAAAAATGAACTATCTAATTCTATGAATTCGCAGTCTTTTGCAGCTGTAGATGAAGCTGATTTTGTATTCTTTGTAATAGATGCAAAAGAAGGAGTTACACATGAAGACAAAGATATTGCGAGCTGGCTAAGGAAAACGTATAAAAAGACTGGAAATAAAGAAACGCTTGTTTTGGCAAACAAAAGTGAGTCAATAGATCATGTTAGTGATATTAACGCGCTTGGTTTTGGGGATTGTGTATACATTTCAGCAGAGCATAACATAGGATTAAGTGAAATAGCCGATTTTTTGTTTTCTAAAGATATTTCTAAATTCGAACAAGAAACAAAAGAAGTGTTAGATATTGAAAAAATTGCTATAGTTGGACGACCTAATGTAGGGAAGTCTACCCTATTAAATGCATTACTTGGGCAAGATCGAGTTATTACAGGAGATTTCGCAGGAACGACTAGAGACTCAATCTGGGTAGATTTTGAGTACAAAGGCAGAAAAATAAAGTTATTTGATACAGCAGGGCAAAGGCGCCAATCTAAAATAACATCTAAATTAGAAAACGTAAGTGTGCTTGATGCCTGGAGATATATTAAACAAGTACACGCAGTGATTATTGTAATCGATGCCAACATGCCGTTTGAAAATCAAGATTTAAATATAGCAAGAAAAGTCGTAGATGAAGGAAAAATAGTAGTATTTGCAGTAAATAAAATTGATACAGTTTCAAGTCCTGATATTTTAACGAAAAGACTACAAGAAAGATTAAAAAAGGAATTTGCACAAGTACCTGATATTCGCTGTATACCAATTTCTGCTAAAAATAAAAATAATACAAATACACTATTAGATGTAGTGCACAAGCTGTATACAGTGTGGAGTTACAGGATAAAAACCAGTGATTTAAACAGGTTTTTAGAAACAGCAATTAATACCTATTATCCACCATTGGTCAATGGATTGCCAATCAAAATAAAGTACATTTCACAAACTAACACAAAACCTCCAACTTTTACTTTGTTCGCAAATAGGGCAGAACATTTGCCTGATTCATATAAAAGATATTTGGTAAACAGATTAAGGGAAACGTTTAAGATTTATGGGGTTCCTGTGCGCTTAAATATCCGTAGCAATTCCAATCCTTACGATAAGCGCAAGAAAAAAAGTTGATAGTTTTATATACCGTGAAATAGTGTATTTATACGTTCTTGCCGAATTATTTCTGCTATATTTTTATATTACTTAACATATAAAATCAATGCTACTTATTTGCTTTTGATTTATAAATACGTTTCTTCCTCCCTTTTTTATTTTTCTTACGTTTTTTATCTTCTTTGGACTTTTGTTTTTTCAGCTTAGTATCATCGGCTGCAAAAGTTTTGTTCATATTCCAATAATTATCGCCACCATACTGAACGTCATAATATAGCTGATTATTGTAACTGCCATACTGTTGTTGAGTTTCATTATGTGGCTTGTTATAAGCGCTTCGCTGTGTTTGATGCCAATAATATGGCTGATTATTGTAACTGCCATACTGTTGTTGAGTTTCATTATGTGGCTTGTTATA
>CAYLKK010000086.1:0-1107 GCA_964384495.1 uncultured Alphaproteobacteria bacterium | reverse complement strand
TGATGCCAATAATATGGCTGATTATTGTAACTGCCATACTGTTGTTGAGTTTCATAATATAAATCTTGATTTTTAGTTCGATCCACATTTTGTTCAACAGCATATATATTATACGAGGCATTTAAAACACAGCTAACATAAATAAATTTCACCAAATATCTCATACCATAGCCTCCATAAATGAAAGATTTCTAGCAATACTAGTCTACTGTATAGCAAAAATATTAGTTTTAAAAAATTGGCGACATACATTCATAAATTATATGCTATTCTGCCGCCAATGCAGAGTCAAAACTGCAGCTAATTATTTTTGTGTAGAGCCCATTCTAGGATATATATTTTTCTCTTCGAAGAACTTACGCTTATCAGCCACAGACATCTTCGTCTCCTGAGAATTATCCTGTTCACCATTTGGACCAACCTGTATGTTAACGGCGCTCTGCCACTTAGGCATGGAATATGTCTTAACGTTACGTCCTACTCCAACATCATTGTGCATCTGTGAGATCTGCTCTTTCTCTCCTGAAATATCAGAAATACTATACATGGCCTGAGGATCATCTGCATATTCAACATTGAATGGTTCTTCAGCATTCTGTTTAACAGCAACCTGCGCAATCCGTTCTTCTTCCACTGGGATATCAGAAATACTATACTGGGTCTGAGGATTATCTACATATTCAATATTGAATGATTCTTCAGCATTCCGTTCACCAGCGCTGCCCTCATCAAGAAAACTACCTAAAGCAATCTCCTCTTGATTTTGCAAATTATTTTTCCTATAGTTGCCAATTGTGACTGGTCCATTTCTTTTAGACGATGGCTTCTCAGGGTTTTTCCACTTACTAGATGTAGGACGGGTTGGTCTATGGGCTTGCTTATGTACACTGGCACCATCCGTTAGGCCCCCAAGCATTACAGATGTATCGGTATTAGCTTTTTCATCTTCTATAGCTAATATTTTGGGTGAATTCTTAACTTGAACAATATCAGTAGCATGCATCCCATTATGTGAAAAGTACTTTATAAATAGATCTTTTATCCCTGATATTACATCATTTTTTAAATTATTTAAATGACTACTTGCAAATGTAATATTTCCAAATT
>CAYLKK010000085.1:0-3462 GCA_964384495.1 uncultured Alphaproteobacteria bacterium | reverse complement strand
CCTATTGCTTTTCTGCTAGCTGCACTGGCTCCAGTAGCTAGAATAAGTGGAATAGCTCCTACTACTGTTGAAATGCATGTCATAACTATCGGGCGCAATCGAATCTTGGAAGCGTCAATAACCGAATCGACTATATTCTTCCCGTCCTTTAGAAGTTGGTTAGCAAACTCAACTATTAATATTCCTTGTTTTGTTGAAAGGCCTATTAAAATTAATAAACCAATTTCATTGTATATATTCAAATTTTGTCCGAATAGATTTAGAGCAATTAATGCGCCAAGAGCTCCTAATGGGACTGACATCATTATAACTATAGGTGAAAGAAAACTTTCAAATTGTGCGGCTATAATTAAAAATGAAATTACTATAGCTAAACTAAAAATAAAAAACAAAGAGCCAGATGATTCTTGCAAATCTTTTGATTTCCCTTTATAGAAAATCTGCACATGATCAGGTAACTTTTCTCTTACTACATTTTTCAAAAAGCTTAGACACTGATCTAAAGAGTATCCATTGCTGACAGCCCCTGTTATTGTTACAGCCCTATTTCTATTAACCCTAGACAATTTGTTTGCTGCTCCAATTTCTTTTATAGAAATTACATTATCTAGGCTAATTAATTTCCCTGAACTATTTCTTATATAGAATTCGCATATATCTGTTGAATTGCGTCTTTCTGATATATTTGACTGTAAAATAACATCATATTCTCTTCCTTTATCAACATATGTAGTCACATTTTTTGAGCCTAGCATAATCTCTAGAGTTTTCCCTATGTCATGAATATATATGTCTTGTTGTGCTGCTCTTTCTTTATTTATATTGACGATGAATTGTGGAGTAGTCTCTTGGTAATCATGATCTATGTCTGATATTCCTGGATATTTTTTAGCTTCACTTAGAATGATATCACGCCATTCCTTTAATTCATCATATTCATTGCCGGCGATCACGAATTGGATTGGATTACTATTCTTAGAGCCTATTCCCATAGGGAGAATGACGTTAGATTTTATTCCTGCTATATGTTCGAGAGCTTCTCTGAATTTCTTAGACAACGACAGAGAAGTACTTCTGTTTGATTCTTCTGATAGTTCGATCATTATTTGCCCTGAATTTACAGCTCCGTCTGAATCTCCAAAATTCGGTACTATCGACATGATTTGCTTGATATCTTTCTTATTGTCTTTGGCTACGGTTTTTGAGGCTTGTTCCATATGCTTACATATAGCATTGAATCCAGTCCCTTCAACTGCTTTGCATTTTACTATTAATTCCCCTCTATCTTCTAATGGTTCAAATTCATTATGTAGGGATTGTAATGCTATTCCGGACGCTATACAAATTATAAAAAAAAAGGCAACGAATTTTGCTTTTTGCTTTATAGAAATAATTAAGGTTTTTTCATACAAAAAATTTATTTGCTTCAATATCGTGTTCATATAGCTTGTTATTTTATTATTTAGTTGATCTTCTTTTCTTAACATTCTGGAGCACATCATTGGCGTTAAAGTTAAAGCTACAATTGTTGATAAAAATATAGCAGAAGATACTGCTATTGCAAATTCAGAAAATAATTTTCCTAATTTTCCACCTAGCATACAAATTGGAAGAAAAACGGACAAAAGTACAACGCTTGTCGAAATAACTGCAAATACTACTTGTTCAGAACCGTTTATCGCAGCATCAAGGGAAGATTCTCCATTAGACAATCTTCTGTGTATATTTTCTACCATAACTATCGCGTCATCTACGACTATTCCGATAACTAATACCATTCCTAGCAGAGTCATCATATTTATGCTGCATCCGAATAAATTTAGAATAGTAAAAGAGCCAATAACTGAGATTGGAATTGCAATAGATGGAATTAATGTAGCTTTCAAACTTCCTAAAAACAGAAAAATTATAATGAAAACTAAAACTGCAGTTATGAGCAAAGTGATATAAACTTCTTTAATCGATTCGCTTATAAATTTAGCTTCATCTCGCAGAATACTAATATGCATACCATTTTTGAAACTTGTATTAAGTTCATATACTATTTTTTGTACTTCATTTGAAATATCTACTGTGTTTGCTTTAGATTGTTTGGAAAGAGCTATACTAATTGTAGGTTTTCCATCTAGCAAAAAGCTATTTCTTTGATTTTTAGGGCCAATTTCAATTTTAGCAATATCTTTTAATCTGATGAAACTGTCTATTCCTGTTTTTTTTACAACTAATTTTTCAAAATCTTGGACTGAATTATACTGTCTTTTAATCGTAACAGGGAACTCAATATCTACAGATTCGATTCTGCCGCTTGGGTACTCTACATTTTCTTTTTCTAGCGCTTCCTCTATATCTTTTACTGTAATTCCTCTTGCGGCCATTTCATATTTATCTAGCCAAATTCTCATAGATTTTTCTTTGAGGCCCAATATCGACACATTAGCAACACCATGTATAGTCGAAAACCTATTCAAAAGGTATCTTTGCGCGTAGTCTGTTAAATCCATAGGTGCCATTTTATCACTAGATAACGAAAGCATAATTATTGGCATAGAACTTGAATCATATTTCGCAATAATGGGTTGATCTATATTATCTGGAAGTTTATGTATATATCTATTCACTTTATCTCTTACATCATTGACTGCTTCGTCTAAATTTTTAGATGAAATAAATTCTATTTGTACTCTCGATTGTCCATCTTTACTTGTTGATGATATAGAATCTATTCCATCAATTCCTGAGATTGCATCTTCTATTATTTGCGTAACTTTTGTCTCTATCACAGCTGCTGATGCTCCTGTGTATCTAGTAGTTATAGAAACATTCGGCATTTCTATATCTGGATATTCGCATATTGAAGTATTTCTGAAGTTTAAAATTCCGAATATTACAATAAGCAGCATGCCAACTATTGTGCTTACTGGATGTAGAATAGATGTGCGACAAATACTCATATATATAAAACTAACAGATCTTATTGTATTTAGCATATTATCGCTTTATGTGTCAAATAATCACAGAAATATGCTGCCATATCAATAAATTTAATTTGTTATTAATGCGCATATCGTAACATTGTTTATGTTTGTTGATTCATATGAGATTTATTGCACTGTTTAAAAATATATTAAAAAAGTCCCAAAAAGGTGCTGTGATAGTTGAATTTGCTATAGCTGTTCCATTATTGATTTCTTTGGTATATTTTGCTTACGATGTTCCTAAATTAAAGAGATTTGAAGCACAACTTAAGGCAGATATATCATATATAGAACAGATGATTAATGCTATTAGATATAGAAAAGCTGTAGATAAAAAGATTACTAAAACAGATATAGTGAATATAATATCAGCAATAGGAATACCTCATAATATGACTGCTTTACAAGCTCTGCCATACAGAATTAATGTTGGTATGACATTAATAAAAGGAGTCGGATTTGATAAGTTTTCTGTGTGTTGGAATGG